>JALVKZ010000038.1 GCA_027033675.1 Pyrodictiaceae archaeon
CAACAGGCTACGTAGCAATGATAAGAGCCCTCGAAGCAGGAGGCAAAGCCTCAATAGTAGTGCCGCTAACATCGCTCTACCCAGCAGTAACAGTAATCCTGGCCTGGCTCCTCCTCGGAGAAAGAATAAACCCCAGCAAGGCAACCGGGATAATACTAGCACTAATAGCGATATACCTCTTCTCGAGACCCTAGTTCTTCTTCATGAAGGCGTCTAGGCCTAGTTGTCTCGTCCTCTCCTCTGTTTTCTTAAGAGATTCTAGTTTCTCGAGAATGTGCTTGGGTGGTGCTGGCTTCTCACCCCTTAGCAGCTTGACGAGGAACGTGTCCCTCACGGGCTCATAGACTAGCTTGTAGAAGCGCTGAGGATCTCGGAGCACCCACTCGGGAAACAATGAGACGTACTCGAGGGCCGCTCTCCAGGCCCTATCCCATTCAATTAGCTTCGAGACCTTGTACCTGACCTCCCTGTCGAAGTCACGCGGCGTCTGCTCCTGGCCCCCTATCATGAACCAGCCGCGCCTACTTACCTGGACGCACTCTCCCAGAACCTCCACCATGTCCTCCGGGCACTTCTCTCCTGGCTTCCTCTTAGCAGCCTTGCGCAACAACTGCTCAAGGGTAACGTTGTAGCGGGGATACCGGGGCCCATAGTGCTTAGCCCACGCGTAGAAAATGGCACGGTTAAGTCCAAAACTCTTAGCCCTGTCAAGATCCTTCTCCAGTACATAGTACCTTGCTGCCTGGAGCAAAGCCATTACCTGGAAACGCCCAACACCAGTCAGCTTCAACAAGTCCTCTGGCCGAGGCAAACCCGGCGCCACCTCTAACAGAGAGCAAGTATAGCTAGCAGAGGCAATAGCCCCGGAGAAACCATAGTGATGTAACGCCTTTAATACGGGTACAGGCTAGACTAGATACAAGTCATGGGGCACGCCGGCCAGGGAGGAGGGTTTTCCGGCTGCGGGGGTGCCCGAGCCAGGTCGAAGGGGGCGGGCTCAAGACCCGCTGGCGTAGGCCGGCGTGGGTTCAAATCCCACCCCCCGCACCACATCCATCTCCCCCATGGCTCCATAGCTTAGAGTTTCTGGCGATTACTCCTAGGGCTCTGTGACGTGGTCTTCTCCACACAGAATAGGAGTCACAAGGGGGCATAGTTCTCTTAGAACACTTCTTAGTACCTCATTGGCCCCGGGCCGAGCCCTATAATACTTTCTTATGGTACCCTGGCCGCTCCTAGCCCAGTAGCTCTCAACAAGACCTAGCTTCTCTAGCCTCTTAAGCGCGTCATAGACGCTGCTCTCCGGCGGCGATCTCCCTGTCTCTCGCTCTATGAGCTTCCTCACTGCATAGCCGTGGAGCTCGCCTTTCTCTATGACTAGTCTTAGCGCTAGAAGCGCTAGCAACCCTGTCCTCGCATCGCGTAGCAGCGCCGCTACGGGGTCTCTACGCTTCAACTCCTATTCACCGAGTAGACGAGGGCAAGGAGAGCCAGGACTACGAAGAATGCCAGGGAAACCGATATACCAGCTGGAGGCGCAATAAGCCTAGGACCCCTAACCAAAGCGGCATAGAGACCTGCTACAGCGTTAACGGTTCCATGGCCAGCTGCTGCTAGGTAAACATTACTAGTAAGTCTCCTGAGCCATGCTAATACCAGCCCGAGGGACACCGTAAAGAGCACGAAAACAGCAAGAGCATACACTCCGCTCCCGCCCTCGTCACAGCTCTGGAGGACTGGGAGAGAGAAATTATAGCCATTAATCACTAAGGGTGCATGCCATAGCCCCCACATAATTCCAACCAGTAGCGCGGCTACCCAGAATCCTAGCTCACTGTCCAACACGTCCAACAAGTAGCCCCTCCACGCAATCTCCTCGCCTAGAGCAACGACGGCGTTAACAGTAATCCCGGCAAGTATCCCTGCAACTAAGAGAACCAGGATCATACCA
>JALVKZ010000039.1 GCA_027033675.1 Pyrodictiaceae archaeon
CCACGTACAAGAATAATCGTGACTGCACCGAGCCTTCTTAATGTTCAGTCATTTTTCATGCTTGCTAGAAAAGCTGCAGAAAAACTAGACATTGATATAAGGATTGTCAAGAGAGGAGATAATATACTAGAGATTCATGGACCAAGATTTAGCATAGAGTACTGGGAACCCGTACACGTACCAAGGCTCAAAGCCGATATAGTACTAGTAGACGAGGCTGCAGGCATCCATGTACCATTACTACATAAGATATGGAGAACTCACAGAAAACTTGTATTCGCGACAACAATACACGGCTATGAAGGAGCAGGCAGGGGCTTCTCAGTACGCTTCCTCTCCGCGCTACGCGAAGACCCTAATACCGAGCTCATACTAGCCGAAATGCACGAACCAATACGATACGCTGAAGACGACCCGATAGAGAAGTGGCTCTTCGACGCACTCCTCCTAGATGCAGAGCCCGCTGAGCTAACAGAAAAGGACCTAGAATCAATAGAAAGGAAGGAATTTAGTTACGTAAAATATGATCCTGGATATCTCTTTAGCCCCGCAGGCGAAAAGGAACTTAGACAACTCTTCGGAATATATGTATTAGCACACTACCGCAACGAACCCGATGACCTAGGAATACTGGCTGACGCCCCGCACCATATAATAAGGGCAGTTAAGATTCCTTCCGGAAAAATAGTATGTGCTCTACAAATAGCGCAGGAGGGAGGACTAGACGACGACCTAATAGAGGAACTACTGAGAGGCGGCAAGACCCCAGGGAACATCATACCTGACAGGGCTCTAAAGCACATAAGAATAAGAGAATTTGGAAAAGCAAGGGGCTGGAGAATCGTCAGAATAGCAACACACCCCGAGGTGCAGGGTAAGGGTATAGGCTCCTTCGCGCTTGCAGAGGCCGCCAAGGAAGCTGCCGAAAAAGGTATGGATTGGATAGGAAGCGGGTTTGGCGTAAATGAACAACTTCTACGCTTCTGGACTAAGAACGACTTCCTGCCTATACATATGTCTCCTGACCGGAACCCCGTTAGTGGCGAATACACAATACTGGTAATCAAGCCTCTCAGGGACTGGTTTGAAGGCATAGTTGATGTAGCTAATCGCGAGTTTAGGAGAAAAGTGCTCGAGAGCCTACATGACCCATACCGAGGACTAGAGACCGATGTCGCAATACATATACTAAAGACGGGAAGACCTATCTTTGAGAACTATTATCCAGCGTTAACACCTATACAGCTCGACAGACTATGGATATATGCCTATGGCCCTATGACTTACGAGGCAGCTGCTGACATAATTCATGAAATCGTAAAGGCATATTGGCTCACATATCCTAAGACTAAGGGGTTATCGTTAACCAAGCGAGAAGAATACGTGTCCATAGCGAAGGTAATGCAGGCAAAAACGTGGGAGGAGGTAGCATCTGAGCTCAGAACAAGACCATACACAGTGATGGTCACAATAAAGGATATTGCAAGAAAAGTCCTTAAGCATTACTATGGGAAGGATTCCGAGTCACCTATCGGCATTAGCAAAGACGAGCTAATGCTAAGAGGTGGAATGTACTTTGTAAAACCACTACAGCTTAGAGGCAGCAGTGATCGGCCGAGAACCGACTCATCACGAGAGTCCTCAGCATAATATTCCTTCCTCACATCCTCTTAATCCTTATTCCCTGTTCTAACCCATACGCCATAAATAGCTCTATAATGAACTCAGCTATTCTAAGCTTACGCACCTTTAACGGCCAAGGCTTAGTGTCGACTCTCAGCCAGGGCTTAGACCAGTGCCCCACCTTCTCCCACGTCCTCATGCCATACAAGATAATGCTGCGAGGCGAGCACAAAAGAGCGAGGCCAAGTGCTCTTTCACCGTCAGTAAAGCCAGGTATAAACACAGAGTAACGGCCATGGCCTGGGCATTGGTGAGA
>JALVKZ010000040.1 GCA_027033675.1 Pyrodictiaceae archaeon
GTGAAGAGAGGGCTTCGCGAATACCCATTGAGCCCTGAGGCCATGATAGCCGCGGCTATTGTTAGGAAGGTGCTCTTGGAAAAGAATCCTAGGGCAAGAGTAAACGTCACTACTGTGCTTCCCCAAAGCGAGAACGAGCCTTTGACTATAATTATCGAGGAGATATTGCCGCTGAACGCATAGCCGCGATATTGGTAAAAATATGGCGCTAAGATACTAATATAGGAGACTAAGCAGTTTTTAATATCCGTAAAGAGGTTTGCATAATGTGGAAAGAGAGGGAGGAGAGCCATGTCTTCTCCGCTCCAAACAGTGGTCGCGGAGTTTACTCGTCTACAGGGTGTGCGGGGAGCAATAATCGTTAGCAAGGATGGCTTCGTCATAGAGGCCTCTACGCCTGGTGGGCTAGAGATAGACCTTGACGCCTTAGCGGCAATGATAACCACAGTGTACGGTGCTGCTGATAGAATGGGTTCTGAGCTAAAACTAGGAGGCATGGACATGATTATACTGGAGTACGCTAACAGCTATGTGCTCCTCGAGGACCTAGGGGAAGCAGTATTCGCTGTTATATCTGACCGTACAGCCTATCTTGGTAGGATAAGATACGAGATGAAGAAGCAGAAGGATAGGATAAAGGCAGCCCTCTAAGCCAGCCATAAATTCTTGTTTTTACCTTTTGCTTCATTCCATTTACCTGCTTTGCGGCGATGATGCCGTACTGTTTATTTCCCTCTACGCCTTAGACTTGGAGCTGGATAGGCTGGTTAGGCCACTAGTGCACTGGTGAAGAGAGTGCTATTCCTTAGCCGCGGAAGGACTATAAGATTCCATAACTTGTTCGAGGAAGAGCTACCAAGCATTCTGAAGAGCTATGCCGAGAAGGGTTTCACGGGAAGATTAATCATATACCTAGATGACTACACTATAGAGCTTGACCTACAGAGAGGTAGGATAGTTGCAGCCCTGGCTGAGGAGAAGACAAGAGGGAACATTATTAGAGGGGAAGAAGCTATTAATGTTCTCCGCGAAAGGATTAGAGAAAAGAATGGCTATGTAGAGGTGCTCGAGCTCAGCGATGAGAAGATCCAAATCGACTTAGACTATGCACCCGATGCCCGTATACCCGAGACTAGCTCGAAGGAGCTACTCGGCTTAGAGGCTAAACCTGAGCCAGTTGAGACTAGCCGAGAAAAGCAAGTTCCCCCCGCAGAGGAGCTGGGAGGCAAGTTTAGCCATGAGGCCTTAAGCCTAGCCAGGGACGTTGCAGCCCTTCTTCGTATCGTACTTCATGCAGAGAAGAGCGCGGAGATAACGGGCAACAAGTTAAGCCAGGTCATAACAGCTCTCAGTGAGAGCCGTGGTACATATAGCATTGCTTATGCTAGGTGCGTTACTAGGCATAACCGCGTCATCAACATAGTCTGTACAAAGACGGGCTGTGCAGCGGCTGATGCAAACGGTAACTACGTTGAGGAGTTAGAGGAGCCAATGACGTGCAAGATATACTTTGCTCCATAGACCCGTTTCATGGTTTAAGGCGCTTTCGTTGGTGCCAAGGCTTTGAGGCGGCGAGGCCTACGCAAAGCTATTAGGGAAGATTTCCTTAAGGAGGCTAGTGACGCCGTAACCCCCGTCCATGCCCAGGGCTTCTTCTACGTCGGTTACCGCTACATAGCCTATTACATAGTATTTGACTACATAGACCCCATGGGGTACTATGACGCAGTGCTACGCGACGAGAGGCTTTACGAGGAGGAAACAGCGTCTCTTGCCTATAATATGCAGGAACTAGTTGATAAAGAGGAGGTTCTCGTTAATGGGGAACGGGTTCGTCCACGCGTAGTCCTAGTCGATATAGGGTTTAGGGGGCGCAGAGACCGCGTCTTCATCGTCTTCGGGCTACGGTTCTGGGCTCCCTTGCGGCCTGGGAGGAATG
>JALVKZ010000041.1 GCA_027033675.1 Pyrodictiaceae archaeon
ATCAACTACGACAAGGCAGAGAAGAAGATAACTAATGAGGAACTATTAGAACTCGACGTAGACGTGCTAGTACCAGCAGCGATAGAGGATGTGATAACAGAGCAGAACATGGATAAGATAAGAGCAAAGCTAATTGTAGAGGCAGCAAATGGACCAACAACAGCAGAAGCAGATGTATACCTAACAACAAAGAAGGGCGTGGTAATAGTACCAGACATACTAGCTAACGCTGGCGGCGTGATAATGAGCCACATAGAGTGGATGAACAACAGAATGGGTGGCTACATAAGCGAGGAGGAAGCAAAGCGCCGCCTTGAAGAGAAAATGGCGCACAACGCAGTAGAAGTATGGGAGTTCTGGCACAAAGAACTAGACCCCAAGAAGCACACAATGCGCGATGCCGCTTACGCGCTTGCAGTCAAGCGCGTAATAGAGGCAATGAAGCTACGTGGCTGGCTCTAAGCCTGTTACACTTAGTCTTTTTATTCCCATAATAATTCATCCTATTCTTTACCTTACTTTATATAACTTGTCCGAATAAAAACGGTAAGAATTCTAATAAAAATAATACGAGTATAGGACTTAAGCCGAGATAAAACCGGGCTTGTTTTTCTTTACCACATCCCTGTTAACAAGGTTAGGCGGAACCTTTCCTCTCTTGAAAGCTATGAGGTTCTCTAACACGGCGCACGCCATTGCTTCTCGGGCTCTATAGGTAGCGCTACCAATATGCGGAGCTAGTACAATATTAGAAAGCCTCGTTAGCGGATTATCCGGCGGTAATGGCTCCTCCTCAAAGACGTCAAGAGCTGCTGCAGCTATCCAGCCCTCGCTTAATGCCTTGACGAGAGCATTAGTGTCTACTACAGCTCCTCTTGCAGTATTAACCAGTATCGCTGATGGCTTCATTAGTCTTAGCTCTGGTTCTCGGATCATGTGCCTAGTCTCAGATGTAAGAGGCACGTGAATCGATACTATGTCGGATTCTCTTAGAAGCATATAGAGGGGGACATACTCCGCGTTCAACTCTTTTTCTATGTCTCTCGGTGCCCTCGAGCGACTATAATAGAGGACCCGCATACCGAAGCCCTTGGCCCCTATTCTGGCAACGGCTCTCCCTATTCTACCAAAGCCAATGATCCCTAATGTTTTTCCACGAAGCTCGTAGCCCAGCATGAGTTCTGGATGCCAGCCTGTGCCACCTCTCCACCACTCACCCGACCTAACATAGGAGTCCGCCTTCGCGATGTTACGGGCTGCAGCAAGGATAAGGCCCCAGGTAAGCTCCGCAACAGCTTCCGTTAGCACATCCGGTGTATTGGTAACGTACACACCATGCTTTGTAGCGCATTCAACGTCAATGTTATCATAACCCACAGCATACTGGGCTATGAGGCGTAACTTGTTCCTTGCACCCTCTTCGATAACTTTGCAATCTATTTTATCTGTTAACAGTGAAACAATGCCATCAACGACTCCAGCTTTTTCCACTAGAATATTGTGTGGGGGATGCCTCCATTCAGGCCATACCTCTGCATCGAATTCTTCGAGCATTCTCTTGAAGCAAGGCCCTGGAAGCCTACGAGTAATGAAAATTTTTGGTCTCATGTTGTCCTCCCTTGTCTCCGCGGAACTGCATAGATAGTAGAGACTAAAATCAGTATCATGTTTCAACATACTTATTCGGCGTGACCCTACGACATAGATACTACGTGTACAAAGCCGCTATGATCCGGTATTATTCTAAGCACGCCTTCTAGGGTCTCTATCTCGCCTCTAACTATAACCCTAGAGCCCACGGGTATCTCCATGTATCTCAGCCTAAACGTTATCATTTGTATGTGTTCTAGGCCAGTAAGTAGTGCTACATCTGTGTCAAGAATCTTCCTTATTCTCATCATGTAGAAAGCCGGACTAGAGAAGCTAGTTGAGGAAAC
>JALVKZ010000042.1 GCA_027033675.1 Pyrodictiaceae archaeon
TAGAAGAACTGAGATGGCGTCATACTACGGTACTTTTCCCTTAGCGGCTCCTGTACCTTGCTCATACAGCCCCCTGCTCATCCTTTCTAGCAATTATTCCCTTAAAACTAGTAACATACATGAATATTGGCTCGTCGAAAGAGTTTCGCAGATTAAATATGTTATCATTATCAATTACGTTTCTACATCCTTAGGATAAAAGTAAGAACAATGGTGAGAGTGTATGAGAGCTCTCTCCCCTATACTGTCAGCAGTCATACTAATAATGGCTACCGTAGCTGCCGGAATAATAGTCTATCAATACTTCATAGGAACAGTTAAGGGTATGACCACGAAACCTATGGTATATGTCAATAACGTGCAGTACATGGACTCTATAAAGAGGGTGTTTGTGACAGTATATAATTCTGGGCCAAAATCCATAACTATACAGTCCGCTAATATAATTTGCAGAAATAGTACAGAACTGACAATAAATATTACAACAACTATAGGCGTGGGACAATCAAAAACGCTGTCATTGCCTCTTACTAATAGGTCGTGCACACCGATTTACATAGTGCTTAACTACGAGGACTCTACAGGGAAGGCCTTCTCAACAAGCCCAATAGAGGTAGCATAACCTAGGAAAAGGGACACAAATATGTATGAAAAAATTCACATACAGAGAGTTTTCCGGGCAACCAAATGTAACAAAAAAATAAATAAAATCTTAAAGAAATATAGTATAGGCGGTCTGGTCAAGGTAACAATTGGAATAGACGATGAAGACGAGATCATATACTGTGTTGACGAGCCCGAGATAGATAAAAATGAACGATTATTTGAAGAAGTAAGTAAACTCGTAGATGTCCTTTTTTCAACGGATATAGATTTGTCCGAAATCTATAATCCAAGAATGCTTAAAGAACTAAGCTCAAAGTATCAAATAGATTATAGCTTGTTGTCATCAAATATGACTAAGATAGTTTATTTCTTAAACAAGGTTCTGAGTGGTTATGGTAAAATCTATCCACTAACTAGGGACAAATATATAGAGGAAATAGTAGTTAATAAACCAAGCTCGTACGCACTCGTATTTCATAGACTTTACAATTATACCTGGATCAAAACAAACATATTCCTCGATGACAGAGACCTTGATGATATAGTTATTAGGCTTTCCCGCATAGCTGGAAAGGAACTAAGCATAGCTCATCCTTATATCGAAGCTCCACTGCCGGATGGGAATCGTATTGCGGCTACATTTTCGAACGAAATAACTAGGTTCGGGACATCGCTGGTTATTAGAAAGCATTTAGAGGAACCTCTTACACCTAGCGATTTAGTAAGAAGCAGGCTCATATCATCTCTTTACATGGCTTATTTGTGGCTATTACTAAGGCTAAGGGCAACCATTATCATTGCAGGGCCAACTGCCTCGGGTAAAACGACTCTGCTCCAAGCATTATTAATGCTAATACCCCCAGCTGATAGAATAGTAACTATAGAAGATACTCCAGAGATAAATTTAAGACATCACAATAACTGGGACAGCTTAGTCACAAGGATAATTCCTGGAACTGATAGCGGGGAAAGCATTAGCTTACTTGATCTCACAAAGTTCGCTCTTCGCCGAAGACCCGATTACTTCGTAATAGGAGAGGTACGAGGCGAGGAGGCAAGAACACTAATTCACGCAGCAGCAAGCGGGCATGGAGCATTAACAACATTCCACGCCGATAGCGCCTTATCGGTCATCCAGCGCTTGAAGGCTGCTCCGATAAATATTGGTGAGAGCTTTCTCCAACTCATATGGAGTATAGTTGTACTCAAGAGGGTGAAAACCCGAGATGGTATCTATGCAAGAAGGGTAGTTGAACTCTACGAGATCAAACCTGCCAGCGATAGGGTAGAGTTGTTGAAAATTGCTGAGTGGAATAAGAAGACTGACAG
>JALVKZ010000043.1 GCA_027033675.1 Pyrodictiaceae archaeon
CCTTCGTCGCCACCGGTTAAGCTCCTCCACTTAAGCATTATAGCGTAGGCTAGCTGGCTAAGTGCGAGAGTAAGCATGGCGAAATATATTTCTGTGTGACGTAGGCTTATATAGCCCGTTCCCAGTGCTGTCAGCACTAGTATTATGAGAGAGAGCAATATGGATAGGGGGAAGCCGAGTCCGAGCTTAATAAGGCCTATGGCTACTATATAGCCCCCGAGCCCCCAGAACATTGCATGTCCAAAGCTTAGTAGACCAGTATACCCGAAGAGGATATTGAAGCCAGTTGCAGCGATTCCATAGAGAATTCCTACTGCCACGAGCCTCGTATAATAGCTACTAATGACCACTGGGAGAACCGATAGGAAGGCTATAACACCTATTACTGAGTAGAGGTCGATAATCCATGTCCCTACCCTGATACGGCGCTGCATCGCAATTACCTCCTTTCAACTATCTCTTTACCAAAGAGCCCAGTCGGCTTTACGAGGAGGACTATTATCATAACAATATAGATTAGGGCTACCTCGAGCAATGGATAAACTATAACCATTACTGTACGCGCTATAGCCGCTATTAGCGCGCCTACTACGGAGCCAAGGATACTACCCATGCCCCCTATCACTATCACGGCAAAGGATAGCACAATTGCATCAGTACCCATCCCTGGATAAGCAGTCAGTATTGGCGAGGCCATAGCCCCCGCGAACCCGCTTAGGGCCGAGCCGAGCGCGAACGCTGATACGAATAATAAATCGGTATTCATGCCTAGTGCGGCTGCTATTTCAGGATTATACGCCGCTGCCCTCATCTGCTTACCTATAGTAGTCCTTGCAAAGAACCACCATAGGAGCAGACCCACCATTGTGCTCGAAGCTATTACTACTAGCATATAGACTGGAACATTATAATGTCCTATGCTTATGTAGCCCCAGGGCAGCTTTGTGAATGACTTGTACTCGGGGCCCCAGATCATTTTTACTACATCGTCTAGTGCTATCATTAGCGCAAAAGTTAGTAATAATTGAAGCTCAGGAGGCTTTGAGTAGAGGGGGCGTATTAGGGTACGCTCGGTAAGGGCTCCTATTGCTGCTAGAAGAGCTAGTGACAGTATAAAACCTGCTATGAATCCGGCAGGCGTTGGACCAATCCACAGCATGGCTGCAGTATAGCCTATGTATGCGCCAAGCATGTAGAATGAGCCATGAGCGAGGTTCAGTATCCTCATAATTCCATATATTAGGCTTAGCCCTGAGGCTATGAGAAATAGTATTGAGGCGTAGAATAGAGTGTTAATCGTCTGTACTAGGGCGTAGCCTATGGACATGACTCTACTACCCTCTATGGGGAATAAAAAGGAATTAGCTAGGAGAGATTAGCTGCACTTTACAAGGGTCTTGAAGGGAGGTGGGAATATCTCTCCCGCATCATATATAGATAGGTCGCCGAGTATGGGGAACGGGAAGCCCCTAGGTCCGCCCTTTACTAGCTTGCCCCAGTACACGTAGTACATTCCTTGGTGATCCTCGGGTCTCACATATACCGGGCCCATGGGTCCTGCTACGACTATGCCCTCCATGGCCTTAACGAACTCATCTACATCGGGCCACTTACCTAGCTCCACGTATGCTCTCTCTATTGCCGCTTTTATCGCGTATAGAGCTGTATAACTTGTTCCAGCAACGTATGGTGGATACTCACCAGTCTTGCCCTTGTACTTCTCGACGAATTTCTTATTCAACGTATATACGTCATGAGGCGGGTAAAGGAACCAGTAACGCCCACTGCCCCATATATCAGCGCCGCTTGACGGGACGTTGGAGTCCCCTATCGCCTTGAGTGTATCGGTTGCACCTAGCATGGGGTTTATATAAGCTTTAACGATTTTGAAAAGGCCCTTGGCTGCCGCCTGCTTAAAGAATGTTGCTGCATCGCCTCCCCAGAGGCTAGAAAATACTATGTCAGGCTTCATTGATATTATTTTATCTATGTAGCTTGTATAGTCCGTTGTGCCTAGCTTTACATATATTGGTTCGAGAAACTCGATTCCAGGCATGAGCTCCTTTAGCCTCTTTGAGAAGACGGCCCACGAGTCCCATCCATAAGCGTAGTCAGGGCCTATGTTTGCAACGCGCTTAGCGTCCGGGTAGTATTCTTTAACGAGCCTAGCCGCTGCCAGGTCTATTGGCTCCTCATACATGGATATACGGAATATAAACTTCCTTTTCCCGCACTCAGTTAGCTTAGGCGTAGCAGCGTGAGTCACTATAAGCGGTACTTGTAGCTCTTGCTCTATCGTCTTTATGAGCTTTAATGAGTCACCGCTACTATCTATGCCGACCAGTATTTCTGCGCCCTCATCCTTAACCATTTTAACAATGTTATCTATCACGTGCTGTCTATCGGCTTCATCCTTGTTGATAAGCTCTATTTTTCTGCCAAGGATGCCCCCCATAGAGTTTATCTCATCCCGTGCGATCTCAAGTGCTGCGCCAGCCATCTTACCATAGGTGCCAAAGGGGCCACTCATGAAGTACATGTAGCCTATCTTTAGTGGCTTTGAAGGAATACTTGGGCCAGGTTGTTTCCCGCCTACAGGGCTTGCGGTCTTTGTTACGGTGACTGTTTTTCCTCCTCCACCCCGTCCAGCCACGTAGCCTGCACCAATTCCTACAACGAGGCCCGCTATCCCGGCACCAACAATTTTTACGAACTCTCTTCTACTAATATTGCTCTTCTCGGACAAGTTATCACAACCCACTTCAATTTACTCTTATTCACAATTACATAGTAGGATTAGTATAGGTTTAAAATATCTTTCCTTGGAGAAAATAAATATCATTTAAACCCTGTGTCTTCAACTAGTAGTAGCTATAAAGACTCCCAATGCTCCTAGGCCTTATCGGGGCCTTGTGTTGGACAAGAAACTAACAAGGACGCTTCAGCGCATCGATGGCCACGGTTATAAGAATTATCGTGCTCTTCGCGGCCTCTGCGAGGACGTCAGCGATGTCAAAGTCTGTGTTAGGAGGGTTCAAGGCGATCCCTTTGCTCCTCCTAGTGTTGTCGAGGCCAAATTTTCTCTGAGCAGTGTTTCCCAATCTTTGCTCCGTTACGGCGTTGCTGTTGCTGATTACCTTCTCCGTATCCTCTGCGGCGAGCTTGCGGCTCGTAGGAGGAAGATTGGGGAGGGGCATAGCGGGTTTCTCGGTGTTCCTCACCCATCCCCCATCATCATTAGGCGTAGTGCTCTCGTCGTTCACAGAGAAGCAGGAGTTGCCCGGGTATGGGTTGGTCTTCCGTCTCGTCGCCGCCGCGTCCTTGGCGAGGAGGCTCGCTGGCTTCTCCTCGAAGCAGTACCGAGCGCTATTCGCGCCGCGCTAAGACAAGCTAAGGAGAGAATAGGTGATCTTGAGAGGCATGTTAGGGCTTGGAGGCTTCAAGAAGAGCTGAGGTCTAGGCTCCCTAGGCTAGGACTTGTCTCGTTTATTGGCAATGGCTCTATTCTTCCTAGGCGTTGCGGTGGTTGCTGGGACCCGTTGCCCGGCGCTGTCCCCTTTGAGTCTCCTCCCGGTCTCCGCGTCGAAGTCGAGACTGAGTGCTGCGGCGTGGTCTCCGGTATGGGTATTAAGCGAGGTGTCACCGTTATTGCTGGTAGCGCTTTCCATGGAAAGACTACTTTGCTAGAGGCTATTGCTAGTGGTGTATGGAACCATGTCCCAGGCGATGGGCGGGAGCGTGTAGTCACTATACGTGACACCATGTACGTCCGCGCAGAGGATGGGCGCTATATTAGCTGTGTTGATATAGACCCGTTTATCCATGATTTGCCGGGTGGGCGCCCAACTAGGTGTTTCTCAACGAGCGACGCCAGCGGAGCTACTAGCGTGGCTGCTGCTATACAGGAGGCTGTTGAGGCTGGTGCAGAGCTATTGTTGTTAGACGAGGATACTAGTGCGACAAATATGCTCTATCTGGATGAGCGGGCTAAGCCCCTCACGCGTAGACATACCGTTACCCCGCTAGCCGAGCTAGCCAGGGACATGGAGGAGAAGGGAATATCGCTAGTCATTGTCTCTACGGGCTCGCTACCATTACTAGCCGTAGCCGATACAATCATTGTCATGGAGGATTATCGCCCTAGAGACGCCACCTTGGATGCAAGGGTATTAGCCAAGGATATCAAACAGAGTGGGGGAACCTACAAGCCCCCTAGGAAAAGGATCATTGAGCATGTCACGGGCCTCGTGAAGCCTCGTGTAAGAGCAGGCATGCTTACCGCTAAGAACCTCGAGACGCCACTGCCTCTCACAAATAATATTCACTTGGTTGAAGAGTCGCAGCTGAACACATTAGCAGCAATAGCTGCGAGGATCAGTAAGGAGGAGGGCCGTCTACTGACCGATATCGCTAAGGAATCCGAGGAAAAAATCTCGAAGAATCCCTCGTGGCTAGGCGATAGTCCAGGACTAGGCGAGGTAAGGGGGCTGGATATTGCTTTCCTCGTTAATCGGCTCCCATTAGTAGTTATGAGGCCTAACCACGACGAGTTCTCTAAGAATTATCGCTGATCCTCCCTGGGCTGTGTTATGCCTGCTCGGTTTTAACGCGTCTAGGTGGCCTAGTTGAAGCAAGAGAAACGGGGGCTCTAGGGGATGAGCGATGTCCTTGACGAGATATTTGAGCGCGTAGTTGCCTCACGGATATTCCGGAACCGTGACATATTGAGCCCAGACTATATACCTGAGCGGCTTCCTCACCGAGAGGAACAGATTAGGCGTGTGGGCAGCGTTCTCGCCCAAGCACTCAAGAATAGCAGGCCGAACAACTTATTCATATACGGCTTAACAGGTACTGGCAAGACCGCTGTCACTCTGTACGTGCTGCGCCGCCTCGTTGAGAAGGCTAAGCAGCTAGGAGTACGAGTCAACTATGTCTACGTCAATACGAGGCAGAGAGATACCCCGTATAAGGTGTTAGCCGATATAGCCTCCTCGGTGGGGCTCCGTGTCCCCTTCACAGGGTTATCCACTGCCGAGATATACACACGGCTCGTGAAAGCGCTATCAAGATGGGATAGCATACTCATTATAGTTCTTGACGAGGTTGACTGGCTCGTTAGGAGAAGGGGAGATGACCTCCTCTACAAGCTCACGCGCATAGGCTACGACCTGCCACCAGGGAGCTCCAAGGTATCACTGGTCGGCATAACGAACGATGTCAGGTTCGTTGAGATGCTGGACGCAAGGGTTCGTAGCAGCCTCGGAGAGGAGGAGGTCATATTCCCGCCCTATAATGCTGAACAACTACGCGACATCCTATGGGAGAGAGCTAGCCAAGCGTTCCAGCCAGGAGTTATAGACGAGTCCGTTATCTCTTACTGTGCCGCGTTAGCCGCGCGGGAGCACGGGGATGCTAGGAGAGCACTAGACCTTCTAAGAGTAGCAGGAGAGATGGCTGAGAGGGAAAATGCTCCAAGGGTGACAGTGGAGCACGTGAAGAAGGCCTGGATACAAATAGAGAGAGACCGGATATATGAGGTCGTCTCAACACTTCCTCTTCACGCTCGCTTGGCAATATTAGCCGCTATTCATGCACAGAGAGCCAGTGGGAGAGACTACACAACAACCGGGGAACTCTATGCTCATTACCGGGAACTAGCAACGAGAATAGGCATTGAAGCAGTAACGCAGAGAAGGATAAGCGACATAATAAACGAGCTGGACATGCTAGGCATACTCTCTGCCAGAGTAATAAGTCGGGGCAGATACGGGAAAACTAGGATGATAACACTAGCAGCTGATGAGGACACAGTGCTAGCAGCTATAGCGCAAGACCCTAGACTAAATGGGATAGTAAACAACCTCTT
>JALVKZ010000044.1 GCA_027033675.1 Pyrodictiaceae archaeon
CTCTCCGGATTACCCGGGAAGAAGAAATAGTCGGCAAAGACACTGGTGTCTACAACGACGGCATGAATGGG
This sequence comes from Pyrodictiaceae archaeon, assembly GCA_027033675.1. Lineage (GTDB taxonomy): Archaea > Thermoproteota > Thermoprotei_A > Sulfolobales > Pyrodictiaceae > Pyrofollis. The sequence goes on from JALVKZ010000044.1 coordinate 72, forward strand.
TCTCAACCCGCTGATTACCTCCTCTCCTCTACAAACTCTTCAACCACGTCGTGGTCAACCTCGAACTTGTACTTGCCAGCCTTCTCTCGGAACCCCCTAAAAGCCCTCCTAACCACAACGATCTCAAACTCCTCTCCCTCATTAAACTCAACATAATCAATAGGCCTAAGCACAGCCTTCTCATACCTAACTCTGACTACCCTAGACCCTAGACAAGCTCTGGCCACCGCCTATAGTGATGCCCCTTAGGGCAATTAGCCCCTCCAGTAAAGCCAGGTACTTCTAGGTTATTAGCTATGATACCTAGCATAGATAACCATTTCTAAAGAGTGTCTCCAGTTCATGATTTCCATCTGGAAGCATGTATTGAGAACGAAGAGCTAATTGCCCCGATGTACCTAATGTGTAAAATGGGGGCGGAGTTATCTAAAGTTATACGTGTGAGGTACGAGAAGGGCGTGCTGAAGCCGTTGAGTAGTATAGACCTTGAGGAGGACAAGGAGTACAAGGTTATAGTTGAAGAGGATATTGATGAGCTAATCAAGAAGTATAGGGGTGTTCTCGGGAAATCATCTGTTGAGGAGTTCCTGGAGCTTGAGGAGGAGGCACAAGCCCAATGATATGCCTTGACACGAACATCATCTATAACTTCCTCTTTGAGACCGAGCTAACTAGTGCCTCAGAGAAGGTTATCAGGGAAGCATTTATAGAGGACATGGCTATCCCCACGATAGTATATAATAAGCTACTCTACACTACTGGCGCAAAGATTGCTAGGATAAAGCACGGTGTTAGGGAAAATACTCATTCCGGAAACACATAGCCAAGCACGGATTCCCCGAGGAAGCCATAGAGAAGGTAAACGGCTTCATTAGGGACTTCAAGGTAACCATACTAAGGGATTACCAAGACCCAGAAGAACTTGTCGAGACAATCAAGGCTTACAGACTAGCGCCAAACGATGCTCAAATAGCCTTAACCTGCAAGCATAAAGGTGTAGAAACGCTAGCAACATTTGACGAGGACTTCAAGAGGATACCTTGGCTGAAGGTTGTATCCTAGATCTCCCGGATCAAGCGGGCTCGATACCGCAGGCGTGCGATTATACATCATGATTATCAAGACTGAGCGAGTCTCGCCTAAGTTTTCAGTCCTAGCCGCCGATACGTTCAACGTCAGAGTTAATGATTACTAAGAGGAGTCTGGTGGGCCTAGGACTTATAAACAACGTTCCCAAGAAGAACCATCAAGTGGAAACATGTTTCAGGGATGATTATCCTTAGAGATATAATTGATTAACCTGGAAACAACCAGCTTATAGGAAAGGCTAATTGCTCTGAAGAGTATTACTTAAGAGAGGGGCTGGGAAGTGTCCAAGGTAGTTAGGGCAAAGTATGAGAAGGGAGCATTAAGGCTTCTAGAGCCTGTTAAACTTAAAGAGGGAGAGGAAGTCTTAGTTAGGATAGAGAGCTTTGAGGATAGAAAGAAAATCGTTGAAAAGTTCTATGGAAAACGTGGTAATGCACCAAAGGAGCTTCTAGACGAGTTCATGTTTGAGGCCGAGGCCCAGTGATACTGCTAGACACTAATGCCATTGTATACTATCTTCATCGCATTGAGCCTTATGCTTCCAAGGTGAAGCAAATACTAGTCGAGGAGAAAGACTTTGCAGTATCACTTAGAGTTATCGACGAGATAATCTTTACCCTCATGAGGCTCGATGCATTGAGAAAACTCAATATCAAGAGGCTAGACCAGCTACGGGAATATATAAGAAAGCATGGCGTTAAAGAATTTGCTAATGCCCTGAACGACGTTGAAGAGCTTATAGAAGAACTGGGAATAATTGTCTTAGAAGATAAAGGTAGCCTAGGAGAGCTTCTAGAAATCATGAGAAATTACAACCTTCTTCCAGGAGATGCTTTAATAGCAATAACAGCTAGACACTACGGTATAGACACTATCCTTACTTTCGACGAGGACTTTAAAAAGATACCTTGGCTAAAGGTTATACCCTAGAGTCGTATTGGTGCAATGTGTGCTTTAATATTAGAGACAAGTGATTATACATCATGATTATCAAGACTGAGCGAGTCTCGGCTCCGTTTAGTCCTAACCACTAATACATTTCCTACATGGCTTTATGATGGTTTTGTGGGGTTTGTGGCGGGCCCGCCGGGATTCAAGGCCCGGGATTTATTAATCACGTTTCCAATAAGAATCATAGCTTGGAAACACTCTTCATCAGTGATAATCGTGTAGGTATCTTATGGAGATAATCTGGAAATATCACTTTATTGTATTAGGTGGTTTCGGCGAGACACAACTGGGTAGGAATAAGCCATGAATTCGTTAGCGGCATCTATGTAGCCTAGCTTCTTGCTTCCTAACTGTTTCTAGTAGCTCTTTTGCCTGTAGCTCGTCTGGCGGTGCTTGGTTCTTGGCTGCTTGTTCCAGTGCCGCCGCGTATACTGGTAGTTGGGGGGAGGTATTGGCGGGGCAGACTCGGGCATGGGTACGCTATGTTTTCCCTGACGAGTACTTCTCCTAGCAAGTGTTGTCTCGGTGTCCTCGGCCTTACCCCGCTTAGCAGCTTGTTGGCCTCCCTGACAACCTCTAGGGGGTCTTCCTCGAGCTCTAGCGCTGCCCGGTAAACCGCGTGGCTTAGCTGGCTGAGTCTCTCTGAGACCCAGCTAGCGAGCATCTTGTCACTAAGGCTGCATAGCTCCACGAGATAGCCAGGATTGGGGCCAGTAAGCCCGGCTATCTCTTCGAGGCTTCTCTTGCAGCCATTCTTCTCGCGGTACTCCTGGTAGAGCTTGGCAAAAGCCCTGGGATCCATGGGCTCTACGAGGAGGAAGCCAGTGGAGTACCCGGTGAGCCTACTAAGCGCCTCCGTTGTGGCGAAGAAGCCCTCGCTAATCGTTACCAGTAAGGAGGGGGTGCCGCGGGGCTTCTTGGCTAGGTAGCCAGCAAGGGACTCGAGAGCCACGAGGGCTTGACGGGTATCTGTGAAGAGGAGCTGGAACTCGTCTAGCAGGATGAGGCTCGGCTTCTTCGCGCTCCTAGCTATCTCGGCTACCAGGTCCACGAGGTTTACAGGGGCCCCTAGGAGGCCCATGGGTTCCCGGAACAGGCGGAGCGGCTCCACCCTCCCCGGGACCAGCTCATGGGCCTTTCTCTCACGAGCATCAACTATTACTGCCCCGCCCACGTGCCTCCGGGCTAGGTAGTAGCGGACAAGCTCGCTCTTACCGACACCCCGGGGCCCATAAACAACCACGCTACGATAACCCCGGAGACTACTAGCCAGCTCATCTAGCTCGTCCACACGGTCATAGAACCCAGTCCCAAGACCAGTCCTGTATGTTGAGTCAACGAACATGTTTCACACTACCTCTCCGCATTCATAGGCCGAAAGGCTAGTGTCTCTCTAGCCCCTTTGGGAATAGCATGTCTAGATAAGCTAGGGTTCAAGACACATGCCTATATGTGTCTTGCCAAGCTCTGTCTTAGCCTGTGCTCGTAGTAGCTCCCTAAGGCGCCTTAGGGCCTCCTCAGCCTCCATTTCGCCTCTGAAGCATTTCTCCATAATCTCATCAGCTTCCTCTGGATTAGTATCACGAGCTCCTAGATAGGCTCTTGTCAGCTCAAAGCTATGCTTTCTAGGCTCTAAGACCTCTCTTCTGGCCAATATTCTTCCCGTGTACGGTGGTTTATGCAGGAAGCTCGCTAGTTTAACTGCTCGCTTACATGCCCTCTTATCGCTTATAACAAAGACTGTGACAATGCTCTCAGCAGCTAGGTAGGCTTAATACCGGGGACTTAGGATGCGTATCCTACGTTTCTCCACTGAGAGGTATGGAAGGCAGGCTGTTATGAGGGCTCTCGGGGCTAGCCGTGTCACGCTTTGACGCTACTTGAGTGGCAGGCAGGAGATACCCTTAGTGACAAGCTCTTGGCTCTCTTCTCTCCGGCTGGTCTCTGGGAGCGAGTTCGAGAGCCTAGTAGCGGTTACCGAAAGGCTGCAAGCCAGAGAACCCAGGTATGTTCTCCCTTAGTATATTTCCAATTAGATTCTTCAAGGAAAATCGCTAAAGGAGAATTAAGATATCACGTCTTTCCTTCTAAATTGAGCCTCGTTGTTGCAGTAGGCCGGGCTCTGGGTGATAAGGAGTATCCCGTGGTATCCGGTTATTCTAAGCTCCTTATGTTCTTATGCACTTGCTTGGTATGCTGAGCTGGTCACAGCAATCAATGATGCCGTTCTCGCTTGTCGCTACCTTATGGCACTTAATCGCGAGAGCTAGGAGTACTTTGTCTTGCCAGCTTAGTGGTGCTCCTCTTCTCGGCATACATGTTGGAAGATCTTGACTGAGTATTTCCTCGTCATAAACATCTATGTTGTTTTCCTTTAAGAGCTTATTTATCAGCCTCGCTGCCTCGGCTCTGGCTAGGAACTGGCTCTAGCCTTCGCCGCCCCGGGTTTATTCTGCTAAGCACAGTACTTGCGAGTGTCCTAAGGCACTCATCGTCCACGTTACCAGTGTTATGTAGCTCGAATACTGCGCCAGCAAGGCGGTTTATGGTCTCACTCAGATGCACGACATGGACTACCACTCTGGTTCCTTGGGGGAGACTTACGCTACCGGGGCATCCTAGCATTGTGATTAGCGTGGAGGTGTCAAGAAACAGATAGGCTTCAGTAGAGGTCAATTAGTAGGCTCCTCCTGCCCAACCTCATCTAGCCGCGTTAGCGCGAGTAGCGCTAGTGTCTCTGCGGCCTCGGCGTGATAGGCTCTGCGCGTATCCCTATAGGCCTCTAGGTGGTGGAGCGCCATGTAGAGGGGGGCTAGTACGCGGGCCTTCTTCTCCGCGGGTAGCTGCTCCCAGCCCGGGGTGCACTGAGCCAGCAGGACTCTCATCAAGCCGGCGATTGCTGCTGCTAAGGGCTTGTAGTCGCCCTCCAGGCTCTCGGAGACCTCCTCGAACACCCTAGCCAGCAACTCGTACTTGTCCCTGGCGCTACAGAACTGCTTCCTCATAGCTAGTAGACGCTCCCGCTGCTCCCTATCGCTCTCAACCCGCTTGATTAGCTCCGCCACGCGCTCCTCCGCCTCGCCGAGGAGGACGCCGTCCTTGCTATACAGCTCCCTCAAGAACCCTAGGAGAACATGCGCCTCCGGCGGCATTGGCACACTACCGAGCATGTGTCTCACGCCAACCTCCGCTATGCTTCCCGCCAGCTCGCTTAGCTCCTTTGGAGTCCACGTAGTGGCCATATCCCTTGTCACCCATTACGGCCCAGTCTCGAAATTATTAGCAAAAACAAGGCCATGCTCTGTCTCCATACATTGCGGTGGTGTTCCTCTAGCCCCAGAAAAACCAGCAAAGCGCCTAGTGCAAGATCCAATATACCGGCTCTATCTCCCAGGAAAAGAGCTTGTGGAGAACGAGCATAAAAGCATTTTTATTTACTTCATATCAATATTAAGCCTCATAGGGAATAAGATTTTAGATACCCCCTTAACGCATATATATCAGCTATTATCCTGCCTCCTAACTAAGCCTAGCTTCTTGAAGAGTTCTGTAATGCTTCTGATGGAGTGCTTGCACCACGGACCTACGCCTCAGCCGTTTCCTACTTTCTTCTCCCATCCTCCTGGTCCTCCCGGAGCTCCGCCAGTTTCCTCGTACCCCCTGGGCATGTACGAAGAAATTAGAAGACGCCAGGGCCCGCGATGCACAGTAACACGCGTCAATGGCCGGGACCTCGGGGTAACGCGTAAATTAGTCCG
>JALVKZ010000045.1 GCA_027033675.1 Pyrodictiaceae archaeon
CTCTACGGGGACCCGGAGAGAGTAAGCAGCGATATCATAGAGGTAGCTGAGCGGCTACGGAGAGCCGGGTACAGGGGCTACATACACCTACGCCTAATGCCCGGTACACCTCCAAGTCTCATTAGGAGAGCGCTGGAGCTGGCTGACCGCGTCGGAATAAACCTAGAGGCGCCATCGCCCTCAGCTTTCCAGGAAATAGCCCCGAGCAAGGGGAGCTGGAGCCTAGACATATACTCAAAACTCCTCTACGCTACAAGGATAGCGAGAGATTCCAAGAGAGTAGATACGCAGCTAGTCCTTGGAGCAAGCGGTGAGAGCGACGAGGAGGTTCTGAGACTAGTAGAGACGCTAGTAGCGCAGGGGATAGGAATAGTCCATTTCAGTCCCTATATCCCGGTACCGGGCACACCGTTAGCAGAGAAGAGAAGAGCAACACCATTGTGGAGAGCTCATCAGTTATACGAGGCCCTTGTACTCATAAGGGATTATTCCTTTACGCTACGCGACATAAAGCCCGTTCTTACCGAGCACGGCTTTCTGCCGCCCTTACGCACACGGCTCAAAGAGCACATTGCCCAGTTGCACCCCGAATGGTTCCCGGTAGACCCCGTAACAGCTAGTCGTAGAGAACTCGTACGTGTACCTGGAATAGGCCCAGTGACAGCAAACGAGATCATAAGGGCTAGGTTGAAGGGAAGGCTAAGCTTGGGGCTGCTTAGGAAACTACTAGGCCCCCGATGGAGAAGAGCACAGAGATATCTAGATTTATCAAGTCTTAGAGGTGCCTAGCCTCACCGGCTATTTCTGTATGTTGTGTAGTGGTGCGGGATAAGGTATAGATGTGGCCTCTGGCCTCTAGACGGCTTACCCGGGGGATAGATAAGAGTACTTCCTCGCCTAGCTGGCTCCTCGCCACTTGTTGTGGCCAAGGTGTTTAGTTCACTTGAGCAAGCAGATTCAGCGAAGCGATAGTTGTACCCAGGGCGTGGTTCTGCGCGAGGTTGCTCGCTATACTTTATATTTTCTCCCCTTCCTCATAGCCTATATAGCCTATGAATCAGCCCGTGCAATAGTTGTTCATTTCCGCGGCCTTGTATATTACAGCGCCCTTCTCAACGCTAGCAAAAAGCTATTCGGTACTCCACTAACCCTTGTGTTGGCCTCGCACCGGAGCATAGTGTTCGACGCAATAGCTGGTATCGTGTATGCTCTTCACCCTATATACTTCTTCCTCTTCGCTGTCTACCTCCTCATAAAGAGCAGGAGGCTCTTCGAGAACCTATTAGCAGCCTTCATCATCGCCAGCGTTATCGCCGTTACGGTGTACGTTATATGGCCATGTGCTCCTCCATGGATAGCCTTGCCCGGGGTACAGCGTCCACCAAACTTCTTGCTGAAAGCACTAGAGCTTATAACTGGTGCACGCATAGACCCTAACCCCTACGCAGCTATGCCGAGCATGCACCTCGCAATGGCCACGATATTCTCCTACTATTACTACAGGCTCAGAAAAGAACCCATTGTACCAATTACCTGGGTCGCGCTCATGGCTTTTGCCACGATGTATACGCTTAACCACTACTTCGTAGACATAGTCGCGGGTATAGCCCTAGGCCTAGCATCATGTCTAGTCAGCGACGAGTACCTCGGTCCATGGCTCGGTGAGAGGCTGGAGAAGCTAGTCGATAAACTAGTGACAATAAATGGGCAAAACGGCGTCAAGGACCTCGCCACTTCTTAGCCTAAGCACTAGGTGAATGACGCTGGTCTTATACAAGCGCAGCTCCATGGGTATTGTATCTGGCGCATCTTTCGCTATTTTGCTGTAGAGTATTGTTAGCTTCGTATAATATGCACCATGTGATGGAATACCACCTAGTGGGATAAGTATCGATCTTGGAAGGAGAGGTGCTGGCTGAGCTTCGTAG
>JALVKZ010000046.1 GCA_027033675.1 Pyrodictiaceae archaeon
CGTACCTCGGGCGGAACAGGGAACAAGTCATAGATATCGTTGCCAAAGCGCTCCTCGGCCTCCTCTCTAGGAAGCACGAGCACCTCTACTCGTAGGTTCTTCTCCACAGCCTCGTTAGCCAAGCGCTCTATCTCCGCTATCTCCTCCCTAGTGGGCTTGCGGTTAAACTTGACAACAAGTCTGCCATGGCTTCCGTTGACATAGGTGGAGGCTGTCCACTTAGCAGCCTCGCCTAGGACGCGAACAACAGCGCCTTTAACTACGTGGAGTGCAGTATGAGTCCTAGTCTCCACGGGGTACTCGCGCGGACAAGACGCCATGAGAGCCGCCTCCCGGGCACCACTATATAGCCGGGCACAGCGATAAATAGCAAGATAAAAACCACGAGGAAAACTCTTCCTGCATCCCGTGTAGCGGTGAGAGCATGTAGAAGGGGTGCCAGCAGTGATGGGTATAGAGCTGCTCCACGTAGAGAGCGTGGTGGAGTGCAGGGTAGTTGAGCGACTTAACCGCTTCGTGGTCCTCGTTGAGAGAAATGGCTTGGAGAAGGCACACATAAACAATACTGGTAGTCTGCGAGGAGTACTCGTGAAGGGCAGAACGGGGTACTGCATCCCGAGAGCCAGGGGCAAGACGAGCTACCGCCTAATAGCGGTAGAGTGCCCCGGATACCCACGAGCAGCCCTAATAGATACCCAGCTCCAGATGCGCGGCTTCGAGATAAGCGTAGAAAACAACTACTTGCCATGGCTAAGAGGCTGCAAAGTAGCCAAGAGGAATCCACGAGTAGGCTCCTCGCTCCTGGACTACCTCCTAGACTGCAACAATCAACGAGTCTACGTCGAGATAAAGAGCGCTACCCTCCGCCTTCCAGGAGACAAGGCCTCTTACCCGGAGCCAGCTAGTCCTAGGGGCAGGAGACATGTAGAGGAGCTGACTAGGCTAGTGGAGCAGGGCGCTAGAGCCCTACTAGTCTTCATAGCGGGTATACCGGGTGCGAAGGGCTTCAAGATAAACACTGCAGCTGACCCATTGCTACCACTCTTATTAGAGAAGGCGATTAAGGCAGGCGTGGCAGTAAAGGCGGTATCGATGACGTATAGGCCCAGAGGTGCAGTAATGATCCTCGAGAACCCAGACCTCGTGATAGATCCCTGAGCATGTTGTTCGAGGGAGTGTCTAGAAAAAATATATAACATAATCTGTCTCGAGCATTACGGACATCGCTATAAACATGGAAGCGTTAATGCAATGAGGGTAAGGAGTTGAGAAAAGTAGGTGAGATAAGAATAGATGACGAGGGGGGCCAAGTAGTAAGTCTCCTCGCCGACAAGGAACTCATAAAACCAGCCATACCAGGCATAGTAGGGCTTCACGGCGAAAACATAACCATAATGTTCAAGAAGCTCTTCTTAAGCTTCAAAGACAACTACCGATTGGAGACAAGTATTAGCTCTCACGGAAACGAGGTAATTATCGTTCTACGAGGAGAACGGAGCAGGATAACAATCTCCTATAGGCTCCTCAATAAACGCATAGATGTCTACACAGACTACGAGGGACCGCGCAGACTAATAGTAAGAGGACAGGTAAAGTCAATGGCTCTCTCAATACTAAGGCATGCATTAGTGGAGTTATCTAGGAGGAGAGGGGCCAGGCAATCGCGTAGGGAGGGGAGAGCTGACTACTCGACACTACTCCGGGACCCGTCAAGGCTAATAAGGATGCTTATGAAGTCTATGCTAGTCTACAGCGAGGAGATAAGAGCCGAGAGGGGAATACACGAGATAATAGAGCACCTAAGAAACCAGGGCATATTCAACAAGCACGACCACGTATATGTAGCTGGCTCAACAAGCGATGGTAGCATTAGTTTCCGCGTATTGTTCATTAACGGGAGCCTAGCAGGAGTCTACGCCATAGTGAATGGAGAGGAGAAGCACGGTGATCCCTGGATAATCTCTGGAGCACCGGGAACATATAGCGTAAAGGTTTACAGCGTGTTGCCTCAGGGGCTCGAGGTGCTAAAGGAGTGAGGAAGCTGCACAAACCCATAGCTATAGCGGAAAACGAAAACCACCGCTTTATCTGGCTCGGCCTAGACGAGGCTGATCTAGAGAAGGGTATACTTACAAACCAGTACCTAGTCGTTGACAACGATGAGGCAATGCTAATAGATCCGGGCGGGTACTTCGTTTTCGAGAGACTATATAAAGCAGTCTCAGAGATAATAGATCCTAGCAGGGTCAGGGCAATATTCTATAGTCACCAGGACCCCGACGTGGTTGGCTCAATAAATCTCCTAGAGGGCTTCTTCCCGAACGCGCGCATCTATGTATCTGAGCTATGGATAAGATTCCTTCCCCATCTAGGCACGCTTAGCGCCGATATAAGCGGCATACCTGATGAAGGCGTTGATATAGAGTTAGGCGGGTCAAGGCTCCGCGCTATACCAGCTCATTTCCTCCATTCACCCGGAAACTTCACGCTATACGATGAGGCCACGGGTGTTCTCTTTAGCGGCGATATAGGAGCAGCAGTCTATCCGGGCAACGAATGGTACTTGTTTGTCGAGGACTTTCAGCGACACATAAAGTACATGGAGGGGTTCCATAAGAGGTATCTGTGCTGTAGGAAGGCGCTTCAACAGTGGCTAAAAAGCCTAGAGGGGCTTGACATCAACGTGGTTGCGCCGCAGCATGGAGCTATATTTGTAGGCGATAAAGCAGCTATGTTCCTGGAGTGGCTAAGGAGCCTAGACAGGATAGGTGTTGACTACCTCTATCCCGGGTAGAGAAACCTAACTACTCCCAAGCCTTATTAACACGTGTTGAACAAGGAGGCTCTCCGAGTAAGAGAATAAGCACCCTCTCGGAGGCGAGGAAGCCATGACTCATCTATCCCCGGGCCAGGAGGCACCCGATTTCGAAGCAGTGCTCCATACCGGTGAGAAGATAAGGCTAAGCGATCTACGGGGCAAGATAGTGGTTCTCTACTTCTATCCTCGCGCAATGACTAGTGGGTGTACAAGAGAGGCTAGGAGGTTTAATGAGCTACTAGACGAGTTCGAGAAGCTAGGAGCCGTCGTTCTCGGCGCCTCCACGGACCCGGTTGAGAGGAATAAGAAGTTTGCAGAGAAGCTGGGGCTACGTTTCAAGCTGATAAGTGACCCAGAAGGCGAGATAGCGAGGCTCTACGGTGTACTCAGGGAGGGGGCCAAGAGGCCGAGCGCGAAGAGAGTTACCTTCGTAATTGACCCAGAGGGCAGGATAGCGGAGGTAATAAGGGTTAGGCCAGCGGAGAAGCACGCCGATAAGGCGCTAGAGACTGTGAGGAAGCTGGCTAGCACTAGTGCATGATGTAGACAAGGGCCTTTGCGGCAGGAATTGCAGCCGCCCGTGCTGCAGCATCGCGGCCAAGCAACACTGTCCCATCCTCCCTCTCTAAGAGGGGCCTCACACTATTCTTCTCAATGAGTATTGTTAGTTTTTCTCCGCTGCTCTGACAAAATATTGTTGCACGAACGTTTGGTACCTGGAGTATTTCTGCTGCTATATCGGCGCACGTGGTCTCGGGCTTATCGAACATTATTCTATCACCTCTAGCAACGATAGCCATGACTGATAACGGGTTATAGTCCTCTGATATATTGCGCAGTGCTCGCAGCTTCTCCTCGATAGCAGCTGGAGCAGGGGCGGGAGATGGGGCAAGTGGAGCAGCTGGCGTACTTGGCGTTGGAGCTTCCAGCGTTGGGGCAAGTAGCTCTATCAAGTCCTTTATCGCCTCCACGCCCTTCGCTAGCAGCGTTGCTGGCTCAGCACCGAAGTCCAGGGTAGCCTCCGCCCTAGTAAGCTCAACAATCTCTATGGTTCCTCTTCGCTGTAGTACTCTACGCGCGAGCTCGGTGATGCATTCCTCGCCCCTAACATACCTGCCGCCGAGGTCTGCTAGGCACCCAGCCCTGCCATCATCAGAGACCTCTAGCATGAAGAGAGGGCCGTCGGGCACTCTGTAAACAAGCCTACCATTGCCTAGTCTTAGGAGTTCTCGTAGAGCATCAACAAACGATATACGGGTTGCCTCACCGCTCCAGAGCCTACGACCTCTTGAGGGATATACCAAGGCTCCACCCAGCCATAGCTACCTCGGTACCATATACTGCAGCGTTCTAAACAACTTTACGCCCACTCTTAAACAGAAGCTTACTTGGACTTAGCGATCGCAACAGCATAGCTAACCGCTATAGGCAAGGCACCAGCAATGGCAGCCTCCCCCATGGGGAACCCGAACGCAGCAGCCAGTAAGAAGTACACTGCTGCACCAAGCGTAGCGGCTCCAAGACCGATCCCTAGGGGTAGCCTAGGCGCCGCAATGCTAACAGCTTCCCTCCTTTCTGGCTTCATGGCTGCCTCTCTCGCGGCCTTAGCTTCCTCCACTGGCTCTAGACGCTCCTCTACTAATCGGAGACTAGCGCCGCAATTAGGACAAGCTTTTATCGATAAGTCTGCTCCGCAGAACGGGCAACTAGGTGCTCCGAAGGGTACTCTCCTGCCGCACCGCGGACAAGTCTGTGTAAAGACCTCTAGCAAGGCCCCGCACTTAGGGCACTGAAGCGGCTTCCCCTCAACTATTCTCCGAACAGGCGCTAATAAGGCGCTAATCGCGCTGGGTTCGCCCAAGACAGCAACAGTATAGCCCTCACCGATATCTGCTACGAGAAGCGATTTGTCACGATGACTAGCAACTATTACCGAGGCTTTACCGGCAAGGGCCCTAGTAGTAACTGTCTCCACGTACCCAGCCGAGATAGAGGCTAGCTCCTCAGCATAGGGCTGCATATCTGGATTAGGGGCCTCCACACTATATACCAAGCCCTCGTGGGCACCAACAACTATATCTACTCCATCAACAGCCGCAGCGAGAGTAACAATAGCAGTTAGCCTGTTCTCAGGAGTACTCAGCGGAACAGCCTCCATGCCCACTACAAGTCCCTCCCACTACCTATTATCCACGAGGGGTGAAAAGCCTCACGTTCCCCAGAGAGAACCCTATGAGCAGAGAAGAATAATAGAAGGATATATGGCAAAGGCCTATCTAATACCTACTACCGAGGGAAGCGATATTGATGGCACACGTTTCTTCTCGGCAACGTCTATCACAAACACCTGGTACATTCCCCTCACTATATCCCTACCAAGACTAGACCACATATTGCTAAGCTCGCGGTACTCATTAGCCTCTAGTACGCCGAGCTCGTGCATAGCCCTTGGCGGCCAAACGGGCTCGTAGCCTCGCTCCTTCTCATGCTCTACTATATCTAGCCAATAATCCATTGTTGCAGCTGGCAGGCCCTGAAAAGGCCCCATACCGGTAAAAGTAAACGATACCAGTTGGAACCCATACCAGACCGGTGTCCATAGAACCCAGGAGAGGTATTCAACGGAAAGCCTTGATGGTATAATGGGGAGCGGTAAGTCACTGGGCTCCGGGGCTCTTAGCTCTATCCCGGCGAGGCTAAGAGAGTCAACTGGCATGTAGTGGGCATCGCGTGCAGGTATAACAGCTAACGCATAATCCTCGCTACCCATTATGGCCGCTGTCTCCAGGTCGAACAAGTACACCCACCTAGAGCCATCAATGACACCATACGCCGTATTAGCCGTCGTAACATCAACGTGAACCACGTCAGCTAGATCAAGACAGGCCAGCGCCTTGAGAACGTCACGAGCCATAGAGATTCTCGTTGAGAGATTATTCTCGGCTAAATAGGCCCTCAGCTCCTCAAAGCTATTAGCTATATCCGCTAGCGTCCGGAACTCCTCGATGTAGCGGAACACGAGGACAGCGCTATCTTGATG
>JALVKZ010000047.1 GCA_027033675.1 Pyrodictiaceae archaeon
GCCACATAGCACAGCACGGTGAGGCCCGGATAGGCATAGTGGTTGACGAGGCGCAGAACTATGCTTGCGAATACTGCGGTGAATCAGCGAAGGCTCTTGAGACTATTGCACGGGAGGGGAGGAAGTGGAAGTACTTCCTAATAGTGGCTAGTCAGCGTGTTAGCCGCGACATAAGGCCAGGGATAAGGAGCAACCTAGGCACTGTGTTTTTCTCAAAGCTACAAGCGACTGGCGACTTACAAGAGCTCTCAGGCTACCTAGACCTAGGAAGGGTATCTGAAGCAAACCTCGCAATGCTCGGGCGCAGAGAATTCTATGCAGCAGGCTTAATGAATCCCCTTAGGAGACCGATGCTCCTCGTAGTAGACGATATTAGCTCTATAGCGCCTAGATGAGGCCTAATCTTCTTCACAGAGGAATAAATTAGCGTCTTCTTTTTTCATAGATATATCTCTTCTCCGGATTAGTGTGACTCATTACGATTACGTGTTCTCCTCGGAGCCCTTCTTCTCGGAGCATATCAACCAGGTGCTTGATTACCCTGCGGCGCACTAGCTCTAACATGTATGACTCTAGCCTAACGTAGCTATCTATGAGGTCTATTGGGTAAGGAAACCCTGTAGCTGGGTTTGTGAGCGTGGATAGTATAGAGAGTATTCGCTCCATGCCGAGCCCACCGTAGTCTAATACCTCGACGCGAATAGCTTGCCGAGGGCCTTGGCGCGGTTTATAGAACGCTACCACTATATTGCCGTACTCAGGCCTCTTCTCTAGCAGCTCCTTGACACCCTCTACATAGCCCTTTACGTTCTTTCCTCTCCTCTTCCTATCCTCGGCTATTATCTCGGCATACCTGGGCACAAGCTCTGAGAACCTTCCCAGCACCACATAGTTTCCGGGCTTAAGAACTATGCTCATCACTGCTTTATCATTAAGGGGCAGGGGCTCGCCATTGTTTAGGACTCTTAGGAGCCTAGAGTAGCTCCGCTTCACTACCCCAATAAGACTTATTTTCTGCTCTCTAGCCCGCTCAAGGGCACTTACAGTAGCCTTATCTAGTCTACTCAGCACCCTGCTCTTCTCAATGCTTCTCCAGGGCCGGAACAACAGCTTGTAGGGCACTAGCTCGCCGTCAAAGAGGATCATGCGTGGCCTTAGTTTTCCCTCGACGTGTTTTCGCAGAACCCTCATAGCAATCTTCTTCTCAAGTATCTTAGCGTAAAGCGGTATACGATTCCTCATCTCCTCATCGTCTGCAAAGAGTATTTCAACGAGGGACTCTACGGGCTTCTCGTCCCTCTGCGCCACACCACCATAACCTATGTAGCCAGCAATAATGGCGGCTAGATGACCCCCAACAAGGTCTACTCCTCCATCTATCGGGAAAGTAGAGTCGATAGCCACCCCTGGCAAAGGCTTATCATAGCCAAGCACACCCCACTCAAGCTTATCAAGGATCTTCATCACCTTGTCGAAGTGGTCCCGGAACTCGATAATCCTCCCAGCGATTTTCTCGGCAAGTCTCTTAGTCTCTTCTAGCATACTTTGTACAGCAGGTGTAAATTCAACTAACTCGGTCTCTTCATCTAGTAATCCAAATCTACGAAGAATATCTTCCTCGTTCTCCATTACCGGTCTTCCTCGTAATAACTGGGGGACTCCAGGCAAAGAATATGGTAACGTACTACCTTGTATCGCTTGCTATAGTGGATGCGGCGTAAACTTGGTTGCTGGCTTCACTATCATAATACTACACATTAGCTTTTGCAAGGACTAAGAGGGTCCTTGATAATTTTTTAAGCTGGTATCTGCGAGTAGTGGCAAAAAGGGGGCATTGCGATGGCAGGCGTACGTGACCCAGAAATAATGAAGATAGTGTACAACCGTGTACTCAACAAGCTAGTCTGTAGGAAGTGCGGT
>JALVKZ010000048.1 GCA_027033675.1 Pyrodictiaceae archaeon
GCTTCGTCTCCCACCGGGTTGCTGGAAGGTAATCCCGGTGCTTCTTGTCCTGCGCGAGCATGTTCCCTGGCTCCTGGAGGGAGTAGTTATTGTCCCTGTCTCTAGGCTGAGGGGGTTTATGGAGGAGATCTCGGTGCTCGCTGAGGCGGATGAAGTAGCTTCAAGGCCTATTTGTTCTAGGCAGAAAAAATTGTTCTAGAAACTGTTTATTGCGCGGAACTCGAAGCCTTCGCGCCGGAGATCCTCTAGTATCTTCTTGGTCTCTTCCCGCGACGGGACCTCTACTATTACTCGTAGCGCTGTATGCCATGGTGGTGCGTGTACATCGCTACGGTCGTGGAGTACCTCTAGTATGTTTGCCCGGTGGCTCCCTATTATCGCTGCGACTTTCGCGAGCATGCCTGGCTTGTCGGGCACGTAGCCGAAGAGCGTGGCTATTCTGCCGCTGAAGGAGAGGCCGCGGATGAGTACGCGGTTAAGCATTGTTAAGTCTATGTTGCCACCACTTATCAGCGCCACGACTTTCTTACCCTGTATCCCCCGTACCTTGCCGTTAAGGATGGCTGCTAGCGAGGCTGCTCCCGCGCCTTCTGCTAGAACCTTCCCCCTCTCTAGGAGGAGGTATATTGCCTGGGCTAGCTCGTCCTCGGTGACAGTTACTATCTCGTCTATGAACTCTCTCACTATCTGGAACGTTAGCTCCCCGGGCCTCTTGACAGCAAGGCCATCTGCTATCGTGGACCGGGCCCTCACGGTTACGGGGTGACCGGCTTTGAGCGATAACGTGAACTTCGGCACGTTAGCTGGCTCGACACCTACTATCTTCACGCCTGGCCTATTCTTCTTAATCGCTATTGAGACCCCTGATGCTAGGCCGCCACCACCCAGCGGCACGACTACTACGTCGAAGTCCTCTATGTCCTCGAGTATCTCGTGCCCGAGTGTCGCTTGCCCTGCAATGATATCGGGGTCGTCGAATGCGGGTATGAAGGCGTAGCCACGCTCCCTAGCTATCTCACGGGCCTTGGCCTCAGCTTCATCATATATAGTCCCGTGGAGCACCACCTCCGCTCCATAACTCTTCGTTGCCTCTACCTTAGATATGCTAGCTGAGACTGGCATCACTATTACTGCGGGGAGCCCAAAGCTCTTAGCCGCAAAGGCTACTCCTTGTGCATGGTTCCCTGCAGAAGCTGCCACGACGCCCCGGGCACTATTCTTTACCTTGTATACTTTGTAGAGTGCTCCTCTTATCTTGAAGCTGCCAGTCTTTTGCAGGTTCTCGTACTTGAGATAAACTGTTGCGCCGCTCATCCTGCTAAAAGTAGCACTGATATCAACTGGTGTACGGTGAGCATATCTCTGCACAATTTTTCGCGCTTCTAGGCTCCTCTCATATATATCGTCTATTAGTTCCCGTGTACTCGTCAAGCCTTGTCTCCCAGATAAGCTATAGCCTCGACCTCTAGGTCAACACCCTTCGGGAGATTAGACACCTCTACCACAACGCGAGCCGGCGGCTCATCATTAAAGTACTCCGAGTAAACCTTATTGAAGCGCTCAAACAACGATATGTCACGAAGATAGACCGTGACCTTTACTACGTCGCGTAGGCTACCACCAGCAGCCTCAACAATAGCCTTAATGTTCTCTAGGACACGCCTAGTCTTCTCCTCAAAGCTGCCCTCAACAAGATTACCAGTAGCAGGGTCTAGGGGTATCTGGCCAGCCACGAAGAGCCAGCCACCAGCAATAACCCCCTGGCTATAGGGCCCGACGGGGCGAGGAGCCTTATCCGTATAGATTATTCGCTTAGCCATACCTCTCTTGCCCACAGATATTGGTGGAGAAGCTCCCCTTAAATTAGGCAAAGCCGCTAAAGACCCTTGTAACGCGTCTCCGAGCC
>JALVKZ010000049.1 GCA_027033675.1 Pyrodictiaceae archaeon
GAAGATCCCTATTAGCCTTGTTGTCTGCCTAGACGTATCCAAGAGCATGGATTATAGGGATGGCGGCTTAAAGCGCATAGATATGGCTAAGGACCTCGTAGCTGGCCTAGCAAAGCGCATAGGCAGTACCAAGCTAGTTCTCCTAGTCTTCTCCAATACATCTAGGCTAGTATACGAGGGTGTGCCCAGCAACGTCACCCGGGTTTTAAGCGGTGTAAGGGCTGGTGAGCGATACTCGGCGATAGGTGATGCAGCGGCGGCTGCAGCTAGCTATGTGAGGGCATCGGGGACGCCTGGCGCAGTACTAGTTGTCACCGATGGTGGATGGAACTATGGCGCCGACCCAGTGAGGGTTACGGAGGAGCTAAGGAGGGAAAAGATACCAGTAATCTTCGTTATAGTCGGTAATGATCCTCGGGGAGCAAGTCTTGCCACGAAGCTGGAGAGTCATGGAGTAAGGGTTTACTGGCTAAATGAGCTAAGCTACCGGGCACTTAATAGCCTCGTGGAGGAGGCTGTGAGGAATACAAGGCTAGAGGCGCTCCGCTTAGCAGGTATAACTAGTATCTGGCTCCCCGTAGGCGAGAAGAATATCTCGTGGCTCGTTGGCCTAGTGGCAGCACTCATTCTTGTCTTAAGACTAGTTGTCGAGACATAGAGGGGTGCAAACAATGAATGTGGCTGGTATAAAGCTAGCGGAGCCCGTCGCTGGTATTGCGGCGCTAGTCCTGCTTGTCTCAATGGTGCTATTAGCTAGGAGGCCGAGTAAAAGGTACTACGAGAGGAACAGCTTCACGCACCCCCTGGCAAGGTTCGTAGAGGATAAACCCTATACGCGTCGCCGCGGCATACTAGCCCTCGAGATTCTCATAGCCCTCCTCTTCTCGCTGGCAGCGGCCTCCCCCACCATTAGCTATACCGTGGCGAAGACTGTTGAGAAACAAGCAGTGACCCAGCTAAGAATACCACCTAGACCAGCCCTGGTTGTCATAATAGACACCTCGGGGAGCATGAGTGGCTGGAAGATAGAGGCAGCAAAGCAGGCCATAGAGAGACTCGTAGAGAAGATAGCTAGCTTGAACAAGACCGTAGACATAGGGCTTATATCGTTTAGCCACGTGGTCAAGCTAGCTATGCCACCGACAGACAATGTCTCGGAGATACTCCGGGCGATAAAAGGGCTCAAAGCAAGCGGCGGAACAATGTACACCTACCCCTTTATGACGGCGTATGGCTGGCTAAGCCTATACCGCCACTTCAACCAGACAGCAATAATAGTGTTCGCGACCGATGGGCTCCCAGCCGATAGGGAGCAGTACCGCGAGGTCCTTAAACGCCTAGCAGCAATGGGCGTAAAGATATACACCGTGTTCATAGGCAAGAGCCCTGAGGGGCGAAGAGAGGTAGAATACATGGCAAAAATCGGCCACGGCAAGAGCTACACAGCAGGCAAGTCAACAGAACTCATCAAGGTATTCGACAAGATAGCTAACCAGGCCTCAAAGACCCTAATGAACGTCACCGTGTCAGCGAAGCTAACAATAAGGATAACAAAGGAGAAACAACTAAGCCCCTACTTCTACGCAGCAGCCACGCTACTCCTAGCAATCTACGCTATGCTGTGGCACCGCGAACTAGGACTAGCAGTATAGCCTAGTATTCCTATTCTTTCCTAGATAGCCCCAGCGCCTCAGCAAGCCTCCTAAACGCGCTCCATTTCCCGCGATAGTACTCTGGATGAAGCCCAGCATCAACAGCGATAACTAGTAAACCAGCAACAATTACCGATAATGCCCTGGAGTATGAGAGCATAGTTATCCTTGGCTTCATAGCTGTTTTTATGTAGACTTCGAAGGAGCGAGCCGCTTTCCACAACTGCGTGTTGTACACGAATTGGCTACTAAG
>JALVKZ010000050.1 GCA_027033675.1 Pyrodictiaceae archaeon
CATTAGTAGCGCTGCTAGCGCCGCTGCTCTTGCTTGTGGCTGTGTACCGCCAGTGACTGATGGCAGTGTGAATATCTCTGCTATGGCATAGGTTATTGGTGCTGCGTGCGTGCTCGGATTAGCTATTGGGCCCCCCTTGAGAGCACCTATTGTGACGCTTACGCTTACCTCGCTTAGTATGTATATGGAGCTTAGCAGCAGCCCCGCCACTATACCGTACCATACCAGAGGGAGTACTATCCGCCTTATTACGCGGGCTCTCCTCGCCCCGAGGCTTCGCGCTGCCTCCTCTAGCTCCTCTGGTGTCTGAATGACCGATGTAAACACCGAGCGCACCGTGAATGGCATCTTTCTGATAATGTAGGCGAGTACGAGCACGTGTCCAGGGTTTAGGAACGGGTCGAAGAACCCGTAGAGGCTGTACTTTGAGAAGAACACAAAGTAGCTAAACGCTACTACGAGGCCAGGCACTGCTAATGGGAGAGAGGCCAGTATGTCTAGTAGGCCTGCTCCCGGGAGCCTTGCCCTGGCTATGGCGTAGCCAGTCATGAAGCCAAGTATCGCGACGAAGATTATTGCCTCTCCGAGGTAGGTGAGGCTATTAGTTATTGCTCTACGGAGCCCCGGATCAGATACTATGGCGTGAAAGTTGGCTAGAAGGTTATGTGCTGGAAGCAGGTCTGGGAGGGGTCCTACCCATCTCTTGCTAAGCGATAAAATTATGACTCCTATCTGTGGTGTAGCCGCTGCGATAACAATGGGTAGGAACACCAGGTACGCTACCAGATACCCAGCCTTGCCGAGCCTTATCCCCTGGAATGGACGGGGCGCGCCACGGGCAAGGCGTGCATAGTAGCGGAGGCTTAGGTAGCGGCGTATGAACACAAGTGGTATTGCTGCCGCTGTTAATAGTATTAGGCTTAGCGCGGCTATAGTTGCTCTATCCCCTGCTGCCGCTGACTGGAAGAACTGGTACACTTGGTACGATATCATCTTATCATAGTTAAAGACCAGGGGCGCGCCAACATCTTCGAGGCTAAGAATAAACACGAGAGTTGAACCTGCAAGAATACCGGGTACGACAAGAGGAAGCACTATTCTTCGTAGGAGCTTAAGACCCCGTGCTCCCAGGTTGAGGGCTTGTTCAACCAGGGTTGCGTCCACGGCTCCTAGGGCGGCAAGTGTATTGATATAGATTATCGGGTAGAACATGAGTATCTGGGCAAGAGCTACTCCGGCTTGTTTGTCAAACGCTATTATTAGCTTCCTGCCTAGCAAGGGCTCGAGGAGATGATTGAGTAAGTAGGATAACGTGTTGCCTTGTGGGCTAAGGCTTGGCGCAAATACAACCTTTACCACATAGGCGTTGACGAAAGGTGCTATGAGTAAAGGGATATAGGCTAGTATCGAGAAGACTTTGCGGCCCTTGAACCTATAGATACCAATGAGTAGTGCAAGGCTAGAACCTAGTATAGCAGCTATTATGGTAACTATTGCAGCATTTACTATAGAGTTTCCTATTACTCCGAAATCGAACCCATTGATCGTGACTCGTATCTCGTTAGGGAGCTTATTTACAACCACAAGCCTATTAACGCTATACTTGTCAAACTCCAGGTAGTATACATTGCTTAGTAGTCCTTTGTAATCCGCCTTCGCTGCCTCGGGTATTATTGTAAGGAGCGGGACTATAAATGCAACAGTTATAACTACTAAAGGAATATATAGTAGTAAAAATATCTCAAGATCGGTCTTAGCTTTAGGGTATAGCCGCTTCAGTAGTGATGGCTTTGCCCGCGCCGTGCTAGCCTTGGCCAAGCGCCTTCAATACCTCCAGGTATTTCTGGCGCGCAGCGGTTCTCCAGGCGTTCATGTATGCTTCCTTTAGGCTCATATTCTTTTTA
>JALVKZ010000051.1 GCA_027033675.1 Pyrodictiaceae archaeon
ATAGCTGAGACGCAGCGCGTTTTAAAGCTCTTAGAAGAGGCTAGCGGCGATGCACCAGTCTACAAGATGCAAGCTGGTATCCTGGTTAGGGTTGACAAGGAGAAACTAGTCCAAGAGCTCAAGGACAAGCTCGAAATACTTGAGATAAGGCTCCAGAAGCTTAAGAAGCAAGAAGAGGAGATTAAGAAACAACTAGATCAGCTAGCTAAAGAGATCCGAGAGCTCCAGACAAAGACGACGCTAGGAAAACAGGGAGCAGGCTAAGAATATCAAGTAGCGATGAATCTCCCTGTTCTCCCTGTCCTCGGAGCAGCGATATAGGAGAACTAGTTCCTCTTGTTTTTACATATAAGTGCATATAAGCGTACATGGCTAGACCTCATGCTTTTACGGGGGATAATTGGGCTTTGCCAAAGACTATCAGTGTTGGGCTTGAGCACAGCCCTCTCAGTGAGGACGAGCTCGAGGAACTACTAGTGGAGCTCGAGAAGCATATACGGAGAGGGATCGAAAATCGTGTAAAGCGGAGACTCGACGAACTAGAGATAGTCATTACAGCTGATCTAAAAAAGCAGGGAAGAGAACTCGACCTAGCGGTTGATGTCAAAGCGGCTGGGCGCGTTATAGCCCCTCTATCCTACGACGAGGTAATAGCGGAGGCAATAAATGAGGCGGTGACATGGCTTGCGAAAAGGCTCAGAGAAAGAGGAGTTAAGGGAGGCGGCGGAGAGACTAATTGAGCTCGCCGAGGAAGCTGGTACCCCCATAGTCGTGACAGCTCACCGTAACGCCGACCCCGATGCTGTCGGCGCGGCCTATGTAATGCGTAACGTTCTTCGAAGAAGAGGCTTTAATGCAAGACTATTGCTGCCAGAGGGGATGAATCAAGTATCTAAGAGAATTACCAGAGAGCTTCTAGGCATAGAGCCTGGCGAGCTAGAAGACGAGGTACCGATGGAATCGGCGTTAATTGTTATAGTTGATACAGCTTCTTATGAGCAGCTTGGCCGTTTAGCTAGTTTCGCGAAAGAAGTTATGAAGATAGTTATTGATCATCATGGCTCTAACAGCATAGTTGCCGATGCCGAGCTGGCAATCTATGATCCGGGGGCTCGTTCTACGTGCGAGCTTGTTTACCTCTTAGTCAGACGCGGGCTTGGTGAAAAACTGGAAAAGAAGGAGCTAGAGATGCTTCTTGCGGGAATAGTGTATGATACGAGGCACTTCCTTCTGTCAACTCCTCGTGTACTAAGAGTTGCCGCGGACATAATTGATGAAGGAGCAGACCTAGGCCTTGTGCTGAAGGTGCTACAGTCGCCTCCACCGGATATCTCGCAGAGAATAGCAAGGCTCAAGGCAGCAAAGAGAATGCACCTAATAAGAGCAGGTGAACTGATCGTAGCAATAACTCATGTAGGTGCTTACGAAGCTAGTGCTGCCCGGGCACTACTAGACCTAGGAGCAGACATAGCGATAATCGTTTCCGAGCACGGCTCGGAGACGAGAGTAGTAGCGAGGGCACGAAGAGAAGTCGAGGAGAGACATGGTATACACCTAGGCCGTGACATCATGGAGGAACTCGCTAAGAGACTAGGCGGTGGAGGTGGCGGGCACCCCCAAGCAGCAGCAATGAGCACCCAGGCCTCGCTTGAGCGAGTACTCAGTGAAGCCATAAAAGTAGTCGAAGAGTTGCTAAGGAAGCAAGGGCTAGAGCCGCAACCCATAGCCTAGCCCCTGGAAATGACAAGGTGAAAGTGCAGAGGGATTGGTGGAATGGTTTCTGGCCTCTCGGAGCTAGAATCGATGATAAGAGCGCTTGGCCTCACCTATAGGAGAATGGAGGGTATGTTAGTAGCTGAGTACGAAGACCCGAAACATGGCAGGCTAGGCATAGTGTTCAG
>JALVKZ010000052.1 GCA_027033675.1 Pyrodictiaceae archaeon
CCTACAAGCTCCTCCAGGGGTTAGGGGTTACAGAGGGGTGCCAGATATGGCGCTTCCAGGGTACCTATTGTCACGTGTTGTGCCTTCTGCGGGGACTGAGCAGATTCAGCCAGCTGGTATAGATCTCCGCGTGGACGAGGTACATGTGTTTGTGGGCAAGGGCGTTCTCGGAGTGAAAGACCGCGTACTGCCGCGTACCAGAGCCTTGGAGCCTAGAGGTGGTTGGTGGCTCTTAGGTAGAGGCTTCTACAAGATAGTGTTTAAGGACATTGTTGAGGTGCCGTCGACAGCTATAGGACTGTGTATGCCTCGAAGCTCTCTCTTACGAATGGGTGCTCACTTGTCATGTGGATTCTGGGATCCCGGGTACCGTGGCCGTGGAGAGGCACTCTTGGTCGTTGGGAACGATGAGGGAATAAGACTTGAGCGAGGAACAAGGGTAGCCCAGCTAGTACTTATCCGTGTTGCGCCGTCTTCGCCTAGCATATACTCGGGGTTGTACCAAGGAGAAAGAGTAAGTTCAGCGCCGCGCTGATAGAGCTGCTTTTATAACTGATCCTTAGACTGGGAGGCGTGGGTGCACAAGATGAGCACTGAGAGGCTAGAGGAGCTAGCATCGGTTCTCGGCACAGTTGCTCAGAGAATAAGAGGCGCTATAAAACCAGCAGAGTCGTTGCTCGAGAGCAGGGCAAACACTGTATTGAGCAGCTTGTCTGATAGCCTAGAATCACTGTCAACTGCTCTTAGGAGGCTAAAGTGCGTAGCTGACGAGAGGAAGCCAGAGGGAAAGATAAAGACACTATGTACTACCTGGAGGGTATTCGAGCACAATAACGGGTTCTTCGTCATACGCATAAAACCAGAAACCGTGATATCTCTTCGTGACGGGAAGATATTCTTCCACCGAGGACACGCAAGGATAGAGATAAACGGCACAGATATAAAGCTATGTAGGTGGAACTACTGCAAAGAGTTTAGCGCCCTAGACAGAAAAGCCATTATAGAGAACCTATCTCAGCTCATATACCTTCTCAGACACGTGTCAAACGCTATAAGGAAAACATATGAGGCCGTAACACTCTGCGCTAGGAGGGAGGCACCAACCTGTGCAAGGATATAGCGCCAACCGATTCCTGGATAATTAGGCTACATGGTACCATAGGTTTTGTAAAAGGCTGTTTTCATCCACTACCTAGCTTCTTCTTCGTACCGAGATTAGTCTCTGGAGATAAGGTGCACAAATCAATAATAATTAATCACTTGGACCAAGGCCTTAAGCTAGTCAAGCATCCCTGCCTAGGCGGGAGAAGCGCATTAATAGTTCATCCGGGAAACATTAACCTAGTATCACCCATTGAGGCAGCGAGAAATCTTAGGAGCAGGTGTTTCTCAAAGATTTGTAGAGCTGCCCTAGAGTTCTTAGAGTACTTGTCAGCTGAAGGAGGGGATCTAGTAGGCGTAACGGGGAGCTTAGCGTATGACTCGGAAAAAGCAGAGGACATAGACTTGGTCGCTTACGGGCCACGTATAGAACGTGTCTATAAAGCGCTTCATGACTTGAGAGAGGATGGTATTACTCGCCCTTTCCGTGGCAGGGGGCATGCATGGAGTAATAGCGATTACCTTTTAAATAGTATTATAGCTAGTAAACGCCTACTTTTCGGCTATTATAAAGGATTTGAATACAATGTGCGCTTAGTATATTGCGCTAAGCCTGCACGTTGTATACCCATTAAGGTTCTTGGAAAAGCAGTGCTTGAGGCCGATGTGGTTTCCTCAACTAGCTTCTCTAGTCCGGCTTTCTACATGATGAGAATAAGGAAGATTCTTGACACAGATGTAGCACTACTTACTGGCCTAGAACACATACAAATGATAACGTTTAGGCTGAGATACA
>JALVKZ010000053.1 GCA_027033675.1 Pyrodictiaceae archaeon
CATGGTATAGGTGCCTCCTTGATCCGAGCAGATTCGCTATGAAACGGTAAGGCTTCTCCGCTACACGGAAGACAACGGGCTCCTTACTATTCTTTATCAGTTCCACTACCTCGTCTTGACTTATTACTTGTTCGCTTAGGTTAGTAACTCCGAGACTTTCTAGGAACTCTTGAATAGAGCCAGCAAGGCAGTTACTCATATGACGCACCTTAGTGGCTTACCTACTTCCTCGAATTCGTCGCTTAAGCGTATGCTTCCAAAAATTATTCCCCTCACCTCACCAGCGTATGGCGTAGCTATGGTTACTGTGTTCTTGTTAAAGTCTATCTCCTTGAGCAATCCTATGGCTTTCTCCTCGTAATCACTCCCTATTATTGATAGGACAGCGTTCTTTGCGAGATTCGCATCGAGTATGTATACTTGCTTACCTAGTTTCTCCGTTGCCGTGGCTACATGCTGCGGTAAGGGCTGCCCACTAGTTACTACGTAATACGTGTCAATGGTCTCGCTAACAGCTAGTACATTGACGCGTAAAAGCTTCTGGAGTTCTGCCTCGTATCCTCTTACGCGCCTACCCGAGAAAAAGCACGAACCATACAATGACACCTTGTCTAGACTAACTACGCGCTCAAATAGTGGTATTAGATACCTCTTATACGCTTCTTTCCGCAGCACCCTCCTATCCTCTCTGCTTCGCTCGCGCCTCACCCTAGGAGACTCGAGGAACACCGTCCCGCATGGGAGCCCTTGGAACATGCTCTTTACACTCTGGTAGAGCTGCTGATCACCAACCACGACTACACTATGCGCTTTTATGAACCGGGTTATCTCGGCTTTATACTCTATTGAGTTTATTCCCTGAACCCAGCCATCAGTGTCAACAACGACGGCGTCTGCGCCAGCTTGTGTAAGGCGGTTTGCGAGCTCAACTACTGCGGCGACTATTTTTCGCTCATTTCTCTGAGGCGTAATAGACCCTATAAACCTAATGTAATGTGCACGAAGCTCTCTTAGCCAAAGAATCTGACGTGGAACCATTGCTGCCGAGACAGTGCTCGGCGGCCCTATATCGGCTTGCCCTACATCAGCATCTACTACTCCCACCTTGTACCCTCTTAGCAAGCTTCTATTGGCTATTAGGGCTGCTATACTCGTCTTACCAGAGTCGCTTGGTCCAATTACGACTATTCTTTTGCACTCCCTCTGTATCAGGGAATCTATAACGCTAACCCATTTATCGATTATCTCTTCTCCCGGTAGAGGATTTTCTAGAGAGCTGCCGTTTTCTAGTCTTATCTCAACGAGTGACTCAACGAGCCCTTTAATGGCATAGCTCCTATACTGATGCACGAAGAACTCCTTGCCTGCGTTAAAGATGGCTCCGAGAACTAGTACTTGGCCACTGATTACCCTTACATGCGCCGGGCCTATAATTCTAATTACTTGTCCGGGTTCAATCTGGACCCTCGATATCAAGGACGCTGACACCTCTCATCGACTCGCCGAGAAATAAGGCTAATGGGCGCATATTTTCCGGACCTTGAGCGAAGTGCAACTATTGCTGCAGCTCTTAAATCGGTCTTGCGTAGCATCTCGCTTCCTCGGAGTCCCATTAGTATTGTTTTGTTGGATTTCCTCTCATCCACTATTGATACGTTGATACCACATTCCCTTAATAGCTCGTAGAGTCTTAGTGCATTATCTGAAACGCTCATAGTATATCCTATCCCGACAAAGATCTTGTGGTTCTTGAGCCGGCAAATTCTTTTTGCAAACTCTTTTATACAATTAATACAGATACCATAGTCTATCACTATTCCAGCAACTATTACTACGTAAGCGAGTTTTTCCTTTCCTAAGTCTACCCC
>JALVKZ010000054.1 GCA_027033675.1 Pyrodictiaceae archaeon
ATACCTCGCTTCATAGTCTATGCTGCCGAGGGAATCCCCGAGATAAGCATTAGTGATTGGCGGCTAAGGATAAGCGGCGAGGTTTCTTTCCCCAAGACGCTTAGCTACGAGGAGCTTGTTAGGCATAGCAGGTTGCTCAGCGAGTACGAGTTTCACTGCGTTACGGGCTGGAGCACAGGAGGGCACCAGTGGCGAGGAGTACCGCTCTCAGAGTTACTAGAAGAAGTAGGCGTGGCTAGCTCGGCTAAGTGGCTAGCAGCCCGGAATCCCTGGGGCTATGCAAGTATTGTCCCACTAAGCATCGCTACGGAAGAGGGTGTAGTAATAACGCATATAGATGATAAACCTTTAGCAAAGGAACATGGTTTTCCCGCTAGGCTCTTCTTCCCAAGCCTCTATGGCTGGAAGGCAGCCAAGTGGATAACCGAGATAATACTCCTCAGCAAATACGAGGACGGGTTCTGGGAATCACTAGCTTACCACGAGAGAGGCCTAGTAAGCGCCGAGGAGCGCTTTAAGATAAGGAACCCGGCAATAGCCTCAGCAAGAAAACTAGTAGGAGAACCCCGTCGCCTACCACCAGAGAGGAAGGGGATGAGGCCGTGAAAGTCCTCGTTTTATCAGATATACATGGTAACGCTGACGCACTAAGAGCAGTGCTTGAGCATGCTAGGGGCTGGGACGAGGTATGGGTTCTAGGCGATCTCGTGGATTATGGCCCAGAGCCACACGTAGTAGTGGATACTGTTAAGGAGCTCGAGCCTAGGATAATCGTTAAAGGTAATCATGACAACGCCGTCGCTTTTGGCGTTGATTGTTTCTGTGACCCAAGGATCCATGAGCTCAGCGTTTATACTCGGGAGAATATTTCGCTCAAGCTACTAAGCCGTGACCAGGTGGAGTGGCTTAGATCACTGCCTATTAAGCAACGAATTCAGATAAGTGATCGTGTGTTCTACATTGTTCATGGATCGCCTCTTAGCCCTCTATATGGTTATCTTAGACCCGATATGCCCGAGGAGAAGATCCTGGAGCATTTATCGGTTCCTAGTATGAGGCTTGGGAAGAGAGGACGACTAGTCAGCGCTGACGTAGTTGTGGTTGGGCATACCCATATACCGTTTAGGTTATGCGTGAAGGATCTAGTTGTGGTTAATCCGGGAAGTGTTGGTCAGCCAAGGGACGGGATTCCCGCGGCTTCATACATGATACTTGATACTGAAACCCTGGGGACGAGGCATTACCGAGTCAAATACGATATTGGTAAGGTGTTGAAGAAACTAGAGTCTCTTGGCCTTGAGGAAAGATACTATGAGTGGTTAAAGCAGATCCTACTCAGTGGTAAGACATAGGCCGCTGACCTGGGTTTGTGGTGTTAAAGTAGCTGTTTTCTCTCCTTGTGGAGAGCCTTTATTAACAAGCGTGAAATACTTCTTTAACAAGGGTTCAAAACAGAGATTAGTAGTGAGAGGTGCTAGTAAGATGACCTTTGAGGTCCAAAAAGTAAAGGTGTATACCAGTGACGGCAAAGAGGTGGTCAAGGGAGTATCGCTGAGCCTAGTGAAGCCCGGAATCTATACGATAATGGGTCCTAACGGCGCTGGTAAGAGCAGCCTGGTTAACGCGATAATGGGTCATCAGAGTTACCGCCTCGAGGGCCGTGTCCTCCTTGGGGGAGAGGATATAACTAAGCTATCGACGCATGAAAAGGCCCGCAAGGGGATAACTCTTGCTATCCAGATGCCCCTAGAGATAGAGGGGGTTCGCGTAGCAGAGCTATTATCGAGAATAATTAAGAGGTTCCAGGGAGTCAGCAAGACCGATGAGGCGCTTCGCATTGCCCGTGAGCTACTACACCTAGTAGGGCTCAGCGACTCAATAATGTCTCGTTACTTCATGGTAGGGATGAGTGGCGGTGAGAGAAAAAGACTTGAGCTCGCAAGGGTTCTGGCTCAGAAGCCTCGTGTTGCTCTCCTAGACGAGCCCGATAGCGGTGTTGATGTTGAGAGTATGCCCCTGGTTGCTAAGGCTATTGAGAAGCTGAGAGAAGATGGAGCCATAGTTGTACTTATCACTCATCAACCACGCTTATTTAAGCACCTTGAACCGGACCATGTCTACGTCATGTATAACGGTCGTATAGTCGCGGAGGGTGGCCTTGACCTCGTCCAGCTCATAGAGGACAAGGGCTATACATGGATAGCTCATCACAATGGTGGGAGGTGAACAGTGTATGAGCCGTGCACGCTTACTAGAGGATAGGCCTCTGACAGAACTAAGCCGTGACGATATCGTGGAGTTCAGTAGGAGGCGGAAGGAGCCAGAGTGGGTTCTCCGGAGAAGGCTCGAGGCATTTGAGTACCTTAGATCAACGCCACCGGATCCAAAGATAGATCCGCTGATAGAGAAGGTTACGTACAAGGTGTTCATCGAGAGCCTTGAGAACCCTGTGCTGCCTACAGAGGAGGCGATAAAGGCTGCTGAGCGCCTCGGTGTGAGGCCGGAAGAGCTCGAGGTACTAGCCAGCGGCTTCAGTATCGATGTGGACAACGTTGTTGTAAAGGCTGTGCTAAAGTATCTCGAGAAGAAGGGCGTCATATTCACGAGTATGGATGAGGCTGTTAAGCGCTACCCAGTAGTGAAAGAGTACGCGTTCAGAGGCCTACACCCGCAACTCAATAGGAAGACAGCTTACCACGTAATGCTATGGGCTGGTGGGCCATTCATATATGTGCCCAAGGGCGTCAAGATCCCACAGCCGCTCCAGGGAGTCTTCATAATAGGCAGGGAGGGGCTCGGCCAGACAGAGCATACACTAATAGTCCTAGAAGAGGGCGCCGAGCTTCACTGGATAGAGGGGTGTACTACACCAATAGCGCTTCGCTATGCAGTACACCTAGGAGGCCTTGAGGCATTCGTGAAGGATAGCGCTAAGCTATACGTGGCGAGCATCAATAACTGGCTAGGCGAGGTACACCACATGCCAGTAAAGAGGGTAGTAGTTGAAGGAGACAACGCCTATGCTGAGCTAACAGCAATAGCATTCTACTCCACGACCTCCAATACTGCGCCGAGAATAGATCTGCGTGGAAGAAAGAGCAGAGGCGTAATACAGAACATAGCACTATACCGTGATAAGCAACGAATACACAGTGCCCCGCTCATAAGGTACGAGGCGCCAGAGACCTCGGCACAGATACTCAATAGGACTGTTGTCAAGGATGAGGCAGTGGAAGAGTTCAATGGGATGCTCTATGCAGCGCGTGGAGCCAAGGGAGCCACGGGCTTCATGAGCTGTAACACACTAGTAATAGGAGACAGGGCAAAGAGCATAACAGTACCAGCAATAGGTACAGAGGAGAAAGATGCCGAGCTAAGCCACGAGGCGAGCGTCGGTAGGATAAGCTACGAGAAGCTCTACTACCTAGCACTAATGGGCTTCGAGGAAGACGAGGCCACATGGCTAATAGTGAACGGGTTCTTCGAGCCCGTGATAAATAAGTTACCAATAGATGTTCAAATCGAGGTAAAGAAGATACTAGAACTAGCCCTCCTAGGCCATTAACCCCAATACAGGTTCTTCTATTCTTTCGCCTTTTTGCTCTCTTCCAGCAGCTCTTCAATATAAGACGTTATTCCCTCATTTCTCCAAGCTTGTACGCACAGTGAAATACTGTAGTGCAAGCTGGCGAATAGTTTAGAAATCTAAGCTACACATGGACGCTGGGAGCCACTAGATAGAGGCTATGCGGTGCAGTAAAGGTGAGCGTAGAAGTCCTTGCCGCTGCTCTTTTCGTATTTGTCGTTGTAGGTATAATACTGAGGATAATCGATGAAAGCGTGACAGGTCTTGTAGGCCTTGTATTAATGACAGTGTTGACCAAGTATACTCCGTTAGAGGCTTTTCACAAGATTGATTGGAACGTAATAGCTATTCTCTTAGGCATGTGGATAATAACCGGCTATATGATAGAGGGGGGATTTGCTGAACTAGTGGTAGACGCTGTTGCTAAGCGCATACGTAGCTATCGCCTATTCCTATTAGCAATGGTGATACTAGCTGGCTTCGTATCGATACTCGTCGATAACGTCTTGGTTATACTTCTCTTCGGCACCATAGTGATAGAAGCCGCTAGGAAGACTAGGGCAGACCCTGTACTAGCCATACTCCTTGTTGGTTTTGCGGCAAACTTCATGGGGACAGCACTCCTCATGGGAGATCTACCGCCACAATTACTGCACAGCGTTGCTGGCGCCGAGTTCCTAGACTTCATATGGAGCCATGGAAGACCGAGCAGTTTCCCTTTACTGACGATAACCTTTCTACTAGTAGTCGCTATCATGTATCGGTTATTCATATCAAAGGAGCCAGAAAACATTGTCAGCATTGAGTCCAAGGAGCTGGAGAAGAAAATAAACAAACCAGTTCTATTAATAAGCATTACTGGTTTCACGGCAACCATAATAGGTATGGCAATAAGGCCGCTCCTAGGTGTGCCGCTAGGCTTCATCACGGTAAGCGGGGCAGCATTTACAGCTCTCGCGGCAGAGCTTCACAACAAGATAAGCAATAGAGGTGTATCTGTAGAAGAAGCACTTAATCATGTTGAGTGGCGTGCCCTACTCTTTTACGCATCTCTCTTCGGGCTAGTAGGGGGCTTGGAAACCAATGGTGTTCTCGAAGAAGCTGCTAGGCATCTCCTAGGGTTCTTGTCAGCAGGGCCTTTTGTCGCTTATACTGTGTTCTACTGGGTTGTAGCTGGCTTCGCGACCATTGTTGAGCACGATGCTCTTCTCCTAACATTTCTCTACCTTGTAAGAGATGCCGCAAAAATAGCAGGAATAAACGCGTGGCCCCTCTACTGGGGCATGGCATGGTCGGCTACCCTAGCAAGCAACATGACTGTGGCAGCTGCACCTGCGTTATACGTCGCGATATCTATGGCCGAGAAAGCGGGCTACCATGTGAAGCCTAGAACATTCTTCAAGTACTCGGTTCCATTCGTTATCTCATCATTAGTAATACAGTACTTGATAACGCTCCCTCTATGGGCTCCTCTCCTAAGACTGGCTAGTTGAGGAACGAGCCAAAACTTAACAAGAGAGCGCAACATATACCAATACAGTGGAGTACGTGAAACAGCATATCAGGCTAAGTATAGGAGGTGAAGGTGATGGCCACTATAAAGATCAACATGGAGGCAAACATAGATGACCAAGTAATAGCCAAGTTCGTCGAGATGCTAAGCAAGGCAGAGAAGCCCCCGGAGAGAATAGATATAAGCTTGTCAAACATATCTGGGACAATCACGATAAGAACAGTGTATAAAGAGGAAGAGAAAGCCTAGGACTCGGTTCTAGTCTGAATCAATATGTAACATTTGTTTTTACATAATTATTTTATTTTAAGTTAAGAACAGACACAACGTGGACGATCAAGATGCCGCTTAGTCTACGCATACGCATAGAGATTGATGGCAAGATTAGCGAGGTTGACCTATCTAGCTCGGTGCTCGAGTTCAACTGGAGAGTAGACGAATATGAGGGCAAAGCGCACCTGCAGAGCGGTGTCCTCGAGATAATTGTCGAGAAGTTTCCTCTACGACTACTAGCTAATCCCTCTAAGGCTGTTCAGTTACTCAAAGCTGTCCGGGACCTTGCTAGGGCTTTATCCGAGTCACTAGGGATAG
>JALVKZ010000055.1 GCA_027033675.1 Pyrodictiaceae archaeon
CATTTACGAGTATAGCGGCTCCTCTAATATGTAATGGCTCTGGTTTATTTACTCCCCGTTCACTATAGAGGCATTTTAGGAGATGAGCAGCCCTAAGCCCTTGCTCCGTTAGCTTGTAAACGCCTCTGCTCTTCTCGACTAGGCCTTGTAGTTTCTTTATATGGAAGCTTAGTGCACTGGACTCTACCCCTACTTCGCGTAAAATAGCGCTATACTCGAGCTCTCCCTCCTTCTCTAACAGCTCTATGATCTTTCTCCGCACAGGGTGTGCAAGTGCTAGAAGAATTCTATCGAGCTCTGCTGTCATACTCTCCCACCTTATTAGTGCATCCATTTTACTAGGGGTTCACACAGCCCTAGTTCTTCCTATTCCTATGAGGTACTAAAGCGGTATATCCCTGCTTACATGTAGTTGTAAAGCCTTCTCTCTACATGCCTCTTTACAGAGGATTTAACGAGTACAACGAGAGAACCAGGGCTGATATACACGGGGGCAGGCTCTTTGTCTCTGGCTTTAGAGGCCTCGGGACTCATAAAGGTTTATCGTGGCGGTGTCAGAGCCCTCCAAGACATTAGTGCTAAGGTTCCCGTAGGCAGCTTGTATTGTCTAGCTGGCCCAAACGGTGCAGGAAAGACTACCTTTATCAGGATAGCCTCCACAGTTACTTTACCGACAGCTGGATATGTGAGTGTTCTCGGATATGACGTTGTAAAGGATGTCTGGAAGGTTCGAAAACACGTAGCACTGATGCCCCAGGAGGGTAGCCCCTTTACACGGGCATTGAAGGTATGGGAAGCAGTCTATTATTACCTCAGAGCCCGGGGGCTACCAGCTTCAACGGCTAAGTCCGAGACTCGTCGTGTTCTAGAGGAGCTAGCCCTATGGGAGCACCGTGACAGGCTCGTGATGAGTCTCTCTGGTGGGTTTCGGAGAAGAGTACTATTGGCAAAAGTCCTTGCTACTAGCGCTGACGTAATATTTCTTGACGAGCTAACCGCGGGATTAGATCCCTCGGCTAGGCGGTCTACATGGGGGTATATTCGCAGGCTTGTTAGGGAGGGACAGACAATACTATTCTCTACGCATCTATTGGCAGAGGCTGAGCAAGTAGCTGACCTAGTACTTATACTAAGGTCGGGAAGGAAAATAGCTGAGGGAAGACCAGCTGAACTGGTATCGAGAATTCCTTATCGCTATAAGGTTATAGCTCCAGCCGAGTATGTTAGTGACAGTGTTGTAGAGACATATCGTGTCAGAATGTACGAGGGCCTAGTTTACATATATACTAGGGAGCTTGGGGAGGCAATGCGTATCGTAAACGAGGTCGTGGAGGAGGGTGGAGAGGCCCGGGTTCGGCGTGTGGATCTCGAAGACTTCTTCGTAGAGGTGATAGAGGATGAGACTCTATAACCAGGTAATTGGGTTAGCAAAGGCGTTAATAGTTGACCAGTTACGTTGGCGCACAGTTATCATACAACTACCAATAGTAGCGGCACTCCCCATATACTTCGTAGTTGCTTTCGGCGCGTGGAGCTACTTGGAAACAATAATGGCTGGCGCGGTTGTATCTGTTGCAGTGTGGATAGCTACTGCGCTGGTCCAGGACATTGTCTATGAGAAGGAGACCTATAAGTACCTAGAAATGCTCATAGCCTCGCCTATGACCCCTATAGCCTATATAATTGGGCACCTCTTAGCCGTCTACGTGCTCTCGGCGCTCTCAATGACTCCACTCCTCGTGGTATATGCCTTCATCGTGGAAAAGCCTATAGCCCTGTTAGCAGTACCGCTGATAGCGTTGTTAGCGATCCCGCTCTCTGTCGCATCCATGCTAGTAGGTCTAAGGATGAAGAGTATCAG
>JALVKZ010000056.1 GCA_027033675.1 Pyrodictiaceae archaeon
TCGTGGTTAACCCTGAATATGATAAGATATATCCTGAAGGTATAGGCAATAAAATAATAATTAAATTCAAAGATGGGAAAACTATAGAAGAAGAATCAATATATCCGCCGGGACATTTCAAGAACCCTCTGGACAGGAGCGGTGTAGAAGAGAAGTTCCTAAGGATAACTAAGGGACTAGTCGATGAGGATAGGGCGAGAGAATTCCTCTCAAAAGCCTGGGCCCTCGAGAAGCTCGAAGATATTGGAAGACTCATTAGACTCTTAATAATTGAAGAGTAAGAAAATTCTATTTTAACTTATTTTTTGATTATATATATGCCAGCTATTAAGCCCATTATTATGCCAATTATGAACACTGAAGCCTCTATTAGTCCTGTCTTATGCAGTCTCTCCTGCAGCCTCTGAATCTGGTAGTCTCTAGCCTTTAGCTCTTGCTTGTAGTGATCCTCACATCCCTTATAATTGTCAAGTTGCTTCTGGACTTCGGCTAACCTATCCTGTAGGTTCTTGATAGTACCATTCAGCGTTTCTATTCTATCTTCGAGATCGTTAATATATTTTTGCAATCTCGCAATCATATCTAAGTTCTTACCCAAATTGGCAACGCTCTCGACGCTAGCTGCAAAAGGCGGAATGGCTAGTATCGCTGGAAGATAGTTTGTGGCCAACAGGTCTAGATATATGCTAGTTACGTTTTCATAGACAAACTCGGACACGTACTCTTGCGTGTTATTTTCTTCCATAGATTTAATAATAAGCTTCTTCATATTAGCATAACTACGGAAACTAACTCCAGCAAAGAACGATATATTTCCGGGTTTTGTTTGGTTTCCAGCCGTCTTGACTGACAGTATCGAATATGCTACAGGAGTTTCATTACTTTTAATAATATGCACTCCACTAGATGCAATGACCTTGCTCGTGAAATTCTTGTTCTTTAGATAAGAATAGATTATACTTATACTTTCATTATTAGACATATAAATACTTATAGGTTGAACAATTGTAATATTCTCTACAGTACTGCTTGTCTCAATATTTACATTAATTAGTGGAGTCCAACTGTAGAAATACAGTCTTTCCTTTACTGTAATATTACTCTCATTGTATACTACTTGTACTACGAGAACACGATCATCCTCTTCTCCTATGACTTTTAGACTGCCGTTCTTAAGCGTCTTGTTATCTAGTATAATCGATAGTAGCGGTATTGTCGTGTTAACAAGTATATTATATTCTTGGCCTAGATCGTTTTTCAGAGTCATCTTAACAATACCGCCAGCGTTGGCGTCTAGCTCAATATTGTAGTGAATAGTGTCGATAGTTATTGTGTTGTTTACTAGTGCGTAATTTATGTAGACTTCTTGAGCACTAGTTACGTAGACTGGAACCGTTAGCAACACGATCATAAAAATCACTATTACTGCCAATACTCTGGTCTGCCTCATCCCTGTCATCCCGCGAGATTACCAGCTAGCGGTCTCAATAAAAAGAGTTCGCGCATGGCAAAAACGTTATCCCCCCATCCCTAGAACGAATAATCAGCGCGAGGTACCAGTTACTCATGGGTGTCGAACGAAGTGACCGGTACTGAGGCCGATACGTGTAGCAGAATCTTTAGGGGAAGAGTCTTCTCTGGAAGAGGAGAGGGTTCATTCTATGTAAGTATCTACGCTAAAAACATTAGAAGAACATTGGGTTTTACACCGTATCCGGGAACACTAAATATTAGGCTCCTGGAGGGTGTTGATGAGTTTAATTCGTGCCTCGACATTCTGCCGAGGGTAGTAATAGAACCGCCTAGAATTCCCGGAGAGAGACTTGCCAGGGTTATTGCGTATAGGCTATACGTTAACGG
>JALVKZ010000057.1 GCA_027033675.1 Pyrodictiaceae archaeon
CTGGTTAAGCACTCTCAGCATTTGCTCATAGATAGTCCTATTGGTCTCTGCCAGGATTAGGGGCAGCGCGTTAATCTTCGAAGCATAATGTCCTACGACGCTCTTGTTTAGCTCCACCCCTATCCTAACAAGTTTTAGAAGCGTCGCGTTGTCTCCTAGATCCACGCCATCAACTATTATTAGCCCAGTGTGGGTCTCCTTGCCGGCACTAACCTTCTTCATCAAGTTCATTGCCTTCATGGACTCGCTGCTGCTCGGCAGAGTATACATCTCCTCCTTCACGACCTTGTGCAGGTTAACGAAGAGGGGGAAGGCTAGGGCAGCAACAATTATCCATACAACTACTACTACCCAGGGCCTATGCGTTATCGCCTCAGCGAACCCCACCACTCTACACCCGACTGGTCAGACTCCGACCCCTCGCTAGCAGATAAAACCCTTTCCCACAAGAACATAGAAGGGAACACGGGGACACAGAGCCCTGGACGAGAGGCGACCAGCAACGAGCGGAGGGGATTCCACAACGAGCCAGGAAGTAGAATACCTTGAAAGAGCCGTGGAGATGAGAACAAGGTACATGGTATTACTACTCCTAGCAGAGGGGCCTAAGACTGGCTACGAGATAATCAAGAGGATAAGAGACCTATTATCGGAGATAGGCGGAGGCGCTAGCCCAGGCACCGTGTACCCCGTGCTACGCCGCCTAGAAGAGGAAGGCCTTATAGAGGCAAGCGAGGAGCCCCATGGTGCTCGTCAGAGAAAGGTCTACAGGATAACGCAGCCAGGAGTAGAATACTTGATGAAGAGCGCCGAGAAGGCGCTAAACGCCCTAGATGTCGCCCTTAAGCTTCACCTAATCGCGGTAAAGGGGATAAGGAGGCCGTGTGAAATCTCTCCTAGCCTCCGGGAGCAATTAGTGCGTATTGTCGAGAAGCTCGAGTCTATTAAGAGGAAGACCGAACAGCTCATAGAGATTGCTCAGCGCTTTATCTCTTAGAGCACATCTTAGCTCTTTTCAACATGTTTCGCTTAACCACAAGTCATTGATTCATCTAAGATTATTCTAGAGGCGATTATTATTCTGTGTGAATATAATACGAATAGTTAACTCTAGGCTTTCTGTTTCACAGGAGCGGTTAAAGACTTAAATAATTTTTTATACACAATATACGATACACGGGAGAGATATGAGAACCAAGTTAATTGGCCTAGTTCTAGGCCCATTACTCTTCCTAGCGGTGGCGTTGCTCCCTCCCCTAAAGAGCCCCGTAGCAAACAAGCTTGTTAACCCCATAGCCCCCCGTGTGCCCAATATAGCGCTGGGCTTAATGCTATGGGTGATAACGTGGTGGATTACTGAAGCAGCACCCTTTGGCGTTACAGCACTAATCGCCGCGATTGTAGCAGCAACGGTCGCTGCCTATTCCCCCCAGGCTCTAGGCTATAGCGGCTCTAAGCACGCTATAAGCGGCGTCCTCGAGACATTCTTCCATAGAATTATATGGGTGTTCTGGGGCGGCTTAATGCTCGCCTACGGCATGGAGACGTCAGGTATGGCTAAAAGGATTGTAGCGAAGGTAATAGGGCTGTGTAAGAGACGTGGTATCCTTTTCTGCGTAGTGCTCTGGTTCCTCGGCTGGTTCCTTAGCTGGTGGATGTCTAATACTGCTGCAACAGCGCTACTATACCCCATAGTCCTCGGCATAGTTACCGCTACTCCTGTGCTAACACGCGAGCAGAGAGAAATAGTCCTCATAGGCCTCGCGTTCGCGGCCTCGCTCGGAGGCATGGCTACCCTCATAGGTACGCCACCAAACCTTGTAGCTACGGGGTATCTCGAGGAGAAGGGCATAGCGTCTA
>JALVKZ010000058.1 GCA_027033675.1 Pyrodictiaceae archaeon
CCCTATAAGTCGCGTATGCCCTTCCTAGACTACATAATTATTGCTACGCTTGACATGTTTCCTAAGCTTACTCCCCGGCAGCTTAGTAACCTAGTGTATGCGGCGAGGGCTAGGCTTGAGAAGGAACTTGATAAGTGGACCTTATCGTTTCTCCGCTATAAGTTCATTAGTCGTCATTATAGGGCTTTATCTAGTAGAGGGATTGTTGGGCGTATGTGGGTCCCGAAACTAGTTCTTGGCGAGTGCTATGAGCGTCTCGGCTTCATTGCTACAAGTGATTGCGTCGAGGATGTTTACGTTTCTGCCGCTGCTACATTGGGTGCAGCCAACATTGTTGTCTCCAAGGAGTACGTTATAGCTACCATAGGTATTCAACCTAGCTACCGGAGGGAGGTTATTCGTCGTATTAAGGACTGCGTTGTGAAAACCCTAGTTACTTATCGGGCGAAATCAATTCCTTTGCCCTTTGAGCTTTATGACCCTGTGCGCCGTGTCTGGAGTACTGAGCCTGTTGGCTACGACCTGTATGATTTGCTTCAGAAGTTTAGGCTCATGGAGCTGAGGAAGAAGGGGATGAACCAGTCCTCTGGTTGACTCTTATATACTTTTCGCTGAGTCTGGGCTCATGGCTCCTTACGCGAGCAGTTTTAAGAGCACCATGGCCTAGTAATACCTAGAGAGGTGCTCCCGGGAATGGTTTCCGCGGAGGAGGTTAAGAGGAGGCTTATGGGTAGCATGATGGGGCTTTACGCGTTGCTAAACAGCGTGGCGAGGAGGAATCATGGTCGTAGCTTCGAGGAGCTAGTAGTTAGTGACCCCGATACCGCCCGGGAGCTCTTGGAGCGCGTACTGGGCTCCCGTGCCCGCATAGTTGCCGAGATAGTGTTTCGCGGCATAAATGGCTCCTTTCGAGAGGGAGCAGGAGCAGGGATAGAGGGTGCTGGCTTGATAGACCCTTTTCCTCGCGGCTTCTATGGCCTTGGGCTTCTCAGGATTCTAGCGCCGTAGCATAGCTTTATGCTATGCCTAAGGGAGTATGTAAGCTCCTAGTCGAGGCCTTCGTGAGTCATGCTTCTAGCCGGGGTTACTATTGTGTGTCTACTATAGGGTTCTCTGGGTTTCTTCTACTCGTTCCCCCTCTGTGCTGCTTAGTCCTGCTCGCCTCATCGGGGTCTTCTTTACCCGGGTGTACTGGCTAGTGGATACACCTGTGTACCTTGTTCTTGTTTTTCTCTTAGGGTGCCTTAGATGCTTGGGCTAGGGGATATATTTCTTTAACACTGTCATTATTTTCTTTTGGAGACACAGGTCTTGGGCGACGTTGACGAGGACGTACTGATGATGCTTGACATGTACCTTGGCGATATTGTTACAGAGGTTGTTAAGAGGCATGGCTACCCAGTCGTATTGGAGGAGGAGTACTACGATATCCTCATGTACATCTACAGGGAGCTGATCAAGACGTGGTTCGGGGGCCGAGAACCAGGCATAGGAGAGCTAAGAGAGAGGCTCAAGAAGGCTCGGAAGGAGAGGGCCCAGTTAGAGGTGCTTGTAAGCTACCTCGTGAGCAAGTACTTGGAGCAAAGTGGGACACTCTATATCACCAGGTAACCGATATATAGATGTATTCTAACGTTGTAGACTGTTTACCCCTCTTAGCTAATGCCTTATTCATGGCTTCCACGTGTGTAATAGGGACTGGTCTCGTCAAGCTTTATACCACTGTATACATGGGATAGTCTATATGGATGCGCAGACCTGTCTACGACTACTCTGAGCATCCGGATTAGGAGAGAGCTCAGGGAGAAAATGAGGAGGTTTAGCAACATTGATTGAAGGGCTGAGATAGAGAGAT
>JALVKZ010000059.1 GCA_027033675.1 Pyrodictiaceae archaeon
CCTCTACGACCATCTCCTTAAACCCTGAAGCAACATCGGGGTAGAAGAGCTAAAAACTATGCTACCCTGCGAGAAGCATCCAGAATAACCAATAAAAGTCTATGAGCCAACAGAGCCGCGCCACTATTCCCAGCTATGGCTTCTTTACCGCAACAAATACAAGCCTTGAACAATTAATGCCTCGCTCAGCTACCCTCCCAGCCTGATAGCATAGCGCATACGCCTCTCGGAACCCATTGCTGCGTGCAACTAATACAAACTCTGTCCCCGTGTAGTAGCGGAGCGTATCGCTCACAAGATACGTTCTTGTCTCGCCACTCCTCCCAGCTATGGTCACGAGCCTCATGAGCCTCACTACTCCATTTAGCCAGTCGACAACCTCCCTCCAGTCAAGCAGCACTATCCTCTCACCGGTCTCAGAATACTCCACGCTCCAGGCAATGGCCGTGTTTTCGCCACGGGAGCCGTGCCGATAAAAGGAGCTATAGGGATTAGGCGCATCAGCTACAAGGACCCCACCTTCTCTTAGCACGTAGCTAGCTGAGCGCATCAAGCTAGCTAAGTCACCAAGATTCGTCATATAGTTTATTGAGCTAAAGAACATTGTTACAGCATCAAAGTTTCCCGGGGAGAAAACCTTGTCTAGGCCACGAGCATCAGCCACCCTGAAGGACACTTTTAGCCCAGCCTTAGCACTCTTCTCCTTGGCAACCCTTATCATCTCCTCATGAAGATCGACGCCAACCACGCTATAGCCTCTCTTAGCAAGCTCTAAGCTAGGGCCACCCGTGCCACATGCTGCATCGAGCACGTCCCGGACCATACGCCCCGCGTACTCCCGGAAGACCTGCTCATAGGCATCAACTAGCCGAGGAACCACGTTCTCCAAGTACTCCCGGTAAATAACATCATAGTATCTAGCCAGTATAGTGTAAAGCAAGTGCTCAGCCAAGAATAAGCCCCTCATAGAACTACTAGGACCGGAAAAGGACTTAATAACTAGTGCTTAACGATTGTCTATAATATTATGCAGCATTATAGAGTTCTAAGCCTTTTAGTCTGCCCCGCGTTCGGCTTCACTCTAAGCTCTCGTAGAGCAGTAATGCAAGCAAGTGACTGAATAAATCTTAGACGTACTCCTCTATGAGAAGACTACCTAGGCGATAATGACCTAAGGCGTAATAGTCCTTAAGCGCTCCATAGCAATCCCCTGGCTGGGAGGCAAGGAAGACAATAGAACTATCACTAATATCTCGGAATTGTGCGCATAGTTAACGCTGTAAGCTCAAAAGGGTGATAAGGCTTTACCGTTAAGCACCTAGATAGAGGGACTTACCGCATCCTCCTATATGCAGCCCCTATATTGGTCAATAATGCTCGCCTGGTTGCTTAATCAGTATTGTGGTTACAGAAACCTCTCCAAGGAAGAAAGTCTTGCTACTAGTACCCCTAACCAAGTTAATCAAATAATCGCATTAAGTCTCATACTTATAGTAAAGGAATAAAGAATCGAGGCTAAAAAGATGTAGGGCTGATTATCTTTTTCCTCGTTCCCGTGGCCTCCCTAATACCAGTAATGCATACACAATAGTAGCTCCTATGACTAGCTCAACTATCTTTACGCTATTGCCGCGAATAACCGTTTTTGGCATGTAAAGTGCGCCGCCGACCGGGGGTGCTTGTGGAGGCATTGTTTTTGGCGTTGTCGTGCTCGTAGCTGTTGTTGTCGTTGTTGGCGTAGTTGTCTGTGTCTGAGGACCGCGTATCCAGCCATAGACCTCAATGGGGTTAACTCCGAGACCAGTATTACACCCGAACACAGTGCCGTTCGGGGTTATGGCTATCATGCTGCCCTGTATATAGGTCGGCTTCTTAGCGGGGGGTAGTTCTAGGGAGAAGTCGCCGCTCATATTGCTGTATCCCTTGGCATATGCTATCCCGTCTGCTTCCTCGTAGCTAAGAGCCATGATTACGCTAGAATTCGGTACTGGTTCCCCATACATTGTCTCTGTTTTGCCCTCCACGGTGATGCTCTTGTTTACGTACTCTACTGGGTCGCCGAATACCCAGCAAGTAATGGCGTTTTCCTGTAGGAGCCCCAGCCTCTTAACATAGATGCTTGGCAACGATAGTGTTCTGAGAACATAATGGCTTCCCCACCATAGTCCGCTGAGGAAGGCAGTAATGCCGAACCCGTCCTCATAGAATACAAGGAAGCTCCTGCACTTACCCGGCCTTATGGGCGCCCCATCGCCGCCCGCTACGTAGTATCGATGGAACGCAAACCTCGCTGACTCAGCATAGCTCGAGAACACCATGTTGCCGAGATACTTCTCGTATACATTGTCCATAAAGCAGATAGTTACGTTATAGGCGCCTACAGTCGCCTCGCTTAGATTAGCAGACACTGATGGCCAGCCAAATAGATCCGGTAGTATTCTGAAGTATAGTGTAGTAGCCGCCGATTCTCCGCCAAGCGTTACAGTAGCTACTAAGGGTATATTGGAGAAGAAAGCAGCCCTCTCCCTACCAAGCACGGTGGACGTATTTATATAGCGCAGGATCTCCCAGCCACTAAGAACGGCGATGCCCTCATTACTGGTCTTATTACTATAGGTCTCTGAGTCCTTCCAAGGTAGATAGAAGTAAACGGTAGCATTAGCTACTGGCTCGTCACCGTATGTGACACGGGCATAGATGTTAGGAGGTCTATTCTCCTGCCACGAGTATTCGGGATCATCCATGTATAGTGTTATGCTTAGCCTCTTCTCGGCCTTGCTTGGCTGGCTGGGTGGCTGTGTAGTGCTGCTCACCCTATAGTAGAACAGATACGAGCCCGAGGCTATGTAGCCTACTCCATTCCTATCCCTAGCAACACTCCAGGGAGCGCCAATACGCATATACACAAACGATACCTGGCTAACATTTAGAGACAAGATGCCTATACCGTTGTTAAACTCTATGGTTCTGTATACCACGCGGGCACTTCCATTAACGTAGTGGTACTCTACCCAGGCTCGTACCGTGCCACTAAATACGGTAAAGTTAGAGTAAACAGCTATCAATGGTATATTCAGCACTGAAGTATCGGCAAATCCTATAGTCCCTGAAACACTCGCCGACAACGGCTCAATTATGACGAATACTGGGCGGTAAAGTAGGAAGAACCCTGGGTCTAGTGGATGCTCAGTCCCATTTACGACAAAGAAGGGCTTTACAACACTATTGGCTGGTACATTGGGGAGCCAGAACTCTGCTACCCCATTACTAAAGCTGATATTGGCATCGTACTCCGCGTAGGGCACTAGATCGTAGCTCGATGTATCTGACTGGTTTACTGTATCGATATAGATCCTTAGCTCTAGTGATCCGTTGAAGAGTCTTCCCAGTTTATCTATACCTAGTAGCTTCACCGAGACATTGTTATAGTCGCTATGTGCTTTTGCCCAGAAGCTTGCTGGTCGAAGCCTCACTATATGCAGAGGAGCATTTACTCGGAGCCATTGCTGCAGACCTATCACTGTGGAGCCTGGCTGCTCTGGCTCTACGTAGACTCTACAATAGGTGGGACTAATGTTCTCAGGAATAGTAAGGGTTATACGTGCAACGCCATCGCTATTTGTCGCCGCGGTTGTGTTGGCGCTCCAATCCCCGCAATGCTCTACTCCAACGACTACGTGTACACCTCCTAGGGGCCCACTGGGGCCTAGTGCTAGGACATTAACAGTAACATTCTGGCCAGCTACGTAGTAGTCCCTATCAGTCCAGTATAGTACTAGCACCGTACTATTAGTCCATAACGTGCTCGGCTCAAGCACTCTAGGCTCACTAAGGAGGAGGCCAACGGGAGGTGCCGGAATTGATGGATTTTTATGAATTACTAAGTAGCCATTATTTACGCGGAATACCTCGATACCTGTACTCTGGTCTAATAATAAGGCCTTATAGTTACAGCATTGAGGTATCTCTCTATGCGCTACTGCATGCACTGATAGAGAAACGATGAACAACGTAATTAGGATAAGCAGCCCCCACCTATACATAGTCTACACACCTAGTTATCCTAGGCTAGCCTTATAGAAATAATTAAGCGTTACCCTCATTATAATTACCGGTATCGCAATATATGTCTACGACGACTAGGAGTAAGGCCTAGCTACCCAGTTAATCGCTTAACCGGATTAGGTAATATAATCGCGAAATTATGGTTATAGCGCAATACTAGAATACTATGTTGTTACTTGAACGAGAAACATCGTACATTATTCCTCTTAGCTTCTATGATTCGAAAAGAGCACAGCAAGTACTCGTGAAGATAAGCAACCAGGTGCCTTCCTCACGGATAAGCGGCTGGGTAGCCTGAGGTTTCTGGGCAGTGCTCCCCGCTGGGTTAAGGCTTATTTTGTGTTGTTTTCGCTTGTTACAATAACCGGGTATAATTGGTATGGTGCTTGAGCTTCGCAATGTATTTGTTGAGGCCTCTGGGAGCCTAGTAGTGCATGGCGTATCGCTCAGGGTCAGGAGTGGCGAGTTACAAGTCTTGATGGGGCCTAATGGTGCTGGTAAGTCCTCTCTACTCTCCGCCGTCATGGG
This sequence comes from Pyrodictiaceae archaeon, assembly GCA_027033675.1. Lineage (GTDB taxonomy): Archaea > Thermoproteota > Thermoprotei_A > Sulfolobales > Pyrodictiaceae > Pyrofollis. The sequence goes on from JALVKZ010000059.1 coordinate 4,594, forward strand.
GCTGCCTGGCTACCGTGTAGTGAGGGGAGAACTATTACTCGGTAACCAGAGGCTCAACGATCTTCCCCTCTATGAGAGGGCTAGGCGCGGGCTTGGACTAGGCTTCCAGACTCCGCCGAGGATAAAAGGTGTTACAGCGAGGTGCATACTAGAGGCTTTGGAGAAAGTATACGGGCATTGGGAGGATCTTCATCGTTATGCTAGGCTTCTCGGAATAGAGGATCTCCTAGATAAGCCTCTCGGTTCTCTAAGTGGTGGTGAGAGGAAGCGTGTAGAGCTCCTCCTCGTGCTTGCCCAGAGACCCCGCATAATGCTACTCGACGAGCCCGATAGCGGCGTCGATATTGATTCATTGGGGCTTATAGCTGATGTCGTAGAGGAGTCTGTTCGGAGAGGGATAGGTGTTCTCCTAGTCACACATACCACCCATTTCCTCGAGGAACTAGTTGGGAGAGGCATTGTATCGAGGATCAACGTCATGCTTGACGGGACTATAAGGCTTAGCGACGAGCCTCACCGGGTGCTCAGGCTCCTAGAGGAGAGGGGGCTGAGAGGAGCGGCTGGGGGTGCATAGGCCATGGTAGCCAAGGTGTTCTCTACGGAGGCCCGGGAGAGGGCACTTAGGCTGCTCAAATCACGTGGAATTACTAGTGTGGGTAAGGTGCTGCGAGGCTTTGATGAGGATGCCTTGGAGGCCGCTAAGAGGCTGGGGCTAGGAAATACCCTGAGCCAGGCTGGCTATGTACAGGTTAACGAGGAGATAGTAAAGACTCTCATGGAGCGCCGTCTCAGAGACCTTGGGGTAATAGTCGCGCCTCTCGGGGAGGCATTGGAGAAGCATAGCTGGCTCCAAGAATACTATTGGAAGGCATTACCCGTTGACACTGATGTCTATACAGCTCTTGTCGAGGTCTATGGGGAGGGGAGGGGGTACCTAGTCTACGTGCCGCCGGGGCTAAAGGTTCCTCAGCCAATCTATGTGTGTCTATTAGTGACTGCTAGTGGTGAGACACAGCTCCTCCACAACATAGTAGTCCTAGGCGATGGAGCGGAGGCCACAATTATCACTGGTTGTGGCGC
>JALVKZ010000060.1 GCA_027033675.1 Pyrodictiaceae archaeon
TCTCCGAGCTTGCTCAGCTCGTCGAGGAACTCGTCTAGAAGCTCTCTTGGGGCTAGATAGCTATAGACGTGCTGATTATCGAGCGTCGCACGGTAAGAGTATAGGTAGCGGTATAGCGGCGCCTTCCCGACAAGGTCGCGCATCATCCTTATCTCGCCGAGGGGCTTATCGGAGTGAATAACGATGGTTTGCAGCCCAAGTGGCCGTAGGTCGCGTATATGCTGGGGCCAAAGCTCCATGCCCTTCTCTCGCAGCTTCCTCAGTATCTGTCGGACATAGTTCACCGAGGAGTGCAGCTTCCTAGCTATCAGCTCAGCCTCTAGCCTAAAATCATAGCAAGCTATTAGCTCTGCTACCTCCCTTTCCCTCGACGTTAGCCAACCCATGTTACTTCAACTCATAAGAGATCAATCTTCTCGGGAAAACCCTACCTCAGCTCATATAGGGTCCTAGGAATGGGTCTTCCTTGAACCTAGGGGGCGCTCTTCTTCAACTAGGTGTATCCATGAGGAGGCGTGTTTTATGCATTAGGTTCCTCGGAGGAGCCCCTGGAGAACCGGAAGGAATATAACCTTGCCCCGGCGCTTCCCGGGGCATTTTCCCCGCGTCTTATCGGGATTCCTAGTCTCTGCCTAAACCCATAGCAGTAAAACTTGCATGAAAAGTTTTAAGTAGATAGCTAATAATTAAGTAAGACTAAGTATAATATCATTGATTGGGTGATGCCTCCTCATGCCGGGGCTGCGTCGTGTAAAGGAACTAGTAGCGTCACTGCTTAAGCGGTATCCCAGGCTGCGTAGAAGGAAGCGTCTACAGCTCACGTATGTAGCAGTTAGGATCCTAGAGGAGCAGGGAGGGAAACTTACACTACCAAGTATAGTGGAGGAGGCTAGGAGGATAATAAGGGAGACCAGCGAGGCTATTGACTGGGGCATTACGGCTAACGAGTACACAGAGGAGGTAGCTGCGCCACTAGTTCACGAGCTAGCCGAGATGGGTGTTATTGAGCCATCTCCCGAGTTATTGAGGGAAATAGCTAGGAGGATGAAGAAGCAAGCCAAGCCGGATAACGTGTCATTAGTAACGGGTATGACGCTGCTTACGAGGCCTATGTAATAGGGCTTCTTTACAGCGTTTATTTTATCAACCCAGTTTTGCCTCTCTCTGCCTAGGTGCCCGGGTAGTGGGTAGAGCGATTCTTGTACTCTTGTTAGTAATCGTTGCCCTATCCACGGTGGCTCCCTTAGCTAGCGCCTTAGCAGCCAAGAGCAATGAAGTGATTCTCAGCGGTGTTGCTGGCCCAGATGGCTTAGCGTTTATACACGCCGTGCTTCCTCCCGGCAAGTACAGTATTGTCTCCATACTGGGTGCCAAGGGCTCTACGCGTGTTGCTGCACCAGCACCTATGCTGCTTAGCTTCCTGCCCGACCCATCGCTGTGGCAGCGGCTCAGAGAAGTAACTGTGATAGGCCCCGTAATGACCCCCGTTACTCGCTTTATCAGCACGGGTAGCGGTGTGGAGTTTGTTGCATGGATCCCGGCTAGGCCTGGTGCAAAGGTCAGTGTTGTCTTGGAGAAGCTTGGCTCGGGCAAGAGTAGGGGAGACGCGCGTCCCGGGATGGTTATAATTGTCCCGGATGACCCCTTGTTGATAGCTGCTGCTAAGAAGATAGCAAGTATTCACGAGGGGCAGGGGATAAGCGTAAAGATTGTTACGACTGCGAGTATCTACCGCGACTATGGGCCAGCTAAGCCCCCTCTCACTATGTGCAAGGACTTGCCCAAGGAGTATAACAGGAGCCTAGCACTAAGGATACTGTCCTTTGTTAAGAGCCTGCGTGGTAGCAA
>JALVKZ010000061.1 GCA_027033675.1 Pyrodictiaceae archaeon
GGGGCCTTGACCCCGACGAGGTAATGGCTAACATATTCTACATACGCGCAATAAATAGTGATCACCAAATGGCCATAGTTGATGAACTCTTTAACCTAGTTCCAAAGGAGAACATCAAGCTAGTCATGGTTGACTCGGTCACTAGTCACTTCAGAGCAGAATATCCTGGTAGAGAAAACCTAGCAGCACGCCAGCAGAAGCTAAATAGGCATTTACATCAGCTAGCTAGATTAGCCGAAATATACGACCTAGCAGTAATAATAACAAACCAGGTAATGGCAAGGCCAGACGTATTCTATGGTGATCCCACCCAGGCTGTTGGCGGACACGTACTAGGACATGCTCCTGGCGTAAGGGTACAATTGAGAAAAAGCAGAGGAAACAAGAGAATAGCTAGGGTTATTGATGCTCCTCACTTGCCGGAAGGTGAAGCCGTATTCGTGATAACGGACTACGGCATCGCCGACCCAGAGGAATAACTCGTTGTAACCTCCGAACTCTATAGCTAAAGCAATGGTATACCCGGCCTCATTATAATGGTTTACATTTAATGCATCTACTTATCTTTTCAGCAGCGAGTACGAATTTAGATTTTTTCCAATTAAACTCTATACAGCAATCATCGATGCAGAGAATGGGTTGGCGAAGCCTTAGGCTAAGGCCACTGAGTACATCGCTAGTAGTTATATTCCTAAATTTGATAGATAAGCTTCCACCACTACATATAAACAGCTTATCCTTAAGCCCTTTAGCTATAAATACGAGAACAGATATACTCTTGCTCCCACACTTAAGCCTATAAGTGGATTCAAATACGACATTGGTTATAGCGCTAGGGTTTCTACTCTGATATGGAAGCTGCAGTGGCTTACCTTGCTTCTCGGTAACACAGTTTGGAAACATTCTTCTCAGAGAAGTCTCGTAACTAGTCTCGGTGCTCACCAGCTAGCACCGCGGGGAAAGAGCTTGATATTAGAGATTATAACAGTTGTAGTTCTCATTGTACTTTCGCTATACGATATAAAGACGCGCGAGCTTCCACGCGGCCTCGTATATTCATCATTACTCCTTCTCTTCGTAGGCAGAATACTATATGGCTTAGGTATGCCTCATAGGTTTCTCTTAATCTATGTCATATTTGATTCAATCCTCCTAGCAATGATGGCTCTCATGGCCAGGCTTGGGCTCATAGGGTGGGGTGATGTAGCAGCACTTGCAATAATAACCGTCTCGTCGCCAACACCAAGCTATGCAGCACACATAATGCCACCGCTGTTGCTCGTACTCATATATTACGTGCTAGTAGTCGGCGTCATAATGGTTTCTACAGCAATATATAATACAATATTCCATAGAGAGGCATTATCAAAACTACCTAATCGCTACAAGGTAATATACCTCTTTATAGCCAAGCCTATGAGAGCACAAAAGATACTCAAAAAACCTGGATGGTGGTACCCATTAAACCTCTGCGGAGAATACAAAACATCGTTCAATATATATTTAGACCCACCCGATATAGTAAAGCAAGTAAAGCAAGCATTAAACAGGGGTTGCATAAAGGAAGATTCAATAATATGGGTAACTTATGGTTTGCCCGGTCTACCAATAATAACGCTTGCATACATCCTTGCATTGACAATTGGGGATAAACCCTTTATATAGTCGAGGAAGGGGGAATGAATAAGCCATGGCTCAATGGTTAAGATTACTGTATGCTCCCTGGAGGTTTACGTATATAAAATCGATATCGGAGAAAAAGGATCATACGTGCATATTCTGTGAAGCCCCTAAACGAGACGATGATGAATCACTCATATTAGCTAGAGGTGTACACAGCT
>JALVKZ010000062.1 GCA_027033675.1 Pyrodictiaceae archaeon
GGGAAGCACATTAACCCAGAGAAGGCCGATATACTGCCCCGCTATGTCTCGGTTATCCGCCGTCTCGTGGACGAGTATCGGGTAGCCATAGTCGTCGGCGGGGGGAGAATTGCGCGCAGCTACATAGAGGCCGCTGCGAAAGCCGGGGCAAATAGAGGATTCTTAGACATACTCGGCATAGAGGCTGCAAGGCTTAATGCACGTCTCCTCATAGCAGCACTCTACCCCGAGGCCTACCCGGAGCCGCCGAGGAGCCTATGGGAAGCACTACGGGCAGCCGCTACCGAGAAGATAATAGTCGTGGGGGGCTTCCAGCCCGGCCAGAGCACGGCAGGAGTTGCCGCCCTCTTAGCAGAAGCACTTGGTGCCAAGATACTCATACTCGCGACAACCGTTGATGGTGTATACACGGCTGACCCGAGAAAGGAGCCTGGGGCCAAGCTCATACCAAGGCTAACCTATGCCGAGCTAAGGAGGGTCCTCTCGCAGAGCGTTGAACCCGGGCACTACGAGCTACTAGATCCTCTAGCAATAACTGTCCTAGAGCGGAGCAGAATACCTACACGCATAGTTAATGGCGCTGAGCCCGAGAACATACTGCGAGCTGCCAGGGGGGCTAATATAGGGAGCCTGGTAGAGCCCGGGCAGTCATCCTCCTAGGAATGTTTTAGATAGACCGCGCAGCTCTAGGAACGGCTTCTCTAGCTCCAGGCCTGCACCAGATAGTGCAGCATGTTTAACGAGTGGAACCACTCTCTGCCCTAGAGCGAGAACAATCAATGACCGTGATAGGGGCGAGGCTAAGCTAGCTAGTAGGGTGAATGAGCAGCCTTGTTGGGACTAGTAATCGATGTTGCCCGGGTCGAGGAGAGATTAATTCTTTCAGCGCTCCGCGAGAAATTTGGCCAAGTATACGTAATCGATGTAGGCTCAGAGCCAATAGGCCTAGGAGTTGCTGAGACGGAGCTAGGCCTCGCAGTTATTAGGCCCATATCTATGCTCCGAGCCCTCTACTCCGCCTCCTTCCTCGAGGCCCTCGGGGTACACTGCATCAATTCATCGGAGACAATAATGTACTCGGGAGACAAGATCCTATCCTATACAAGGCTCTTGGCCAACAAGCTCCCGGTACCAAGGACGGTGCTCGCCTTCAGTAAGGGCGCTGCACTAAGTGCGGGCAGCGAGCTCGGCTACCCCCTGGTAGTCAAGCCGCCGCTAGGTAGCTGGGGGAGACTCGTTACACGAGCTCGGACACCTATGGAGCTGGAAGTATTCCTGGCTCACCGAGAGGCCGCGAAGGCACCGCATCAACGAGTCGTGGTCATGCAGGAGCACGTTGAGACAAGAGGGCGGGACATCCGCTGCCTCGTAGTAGGAGACGGGGTTCTCGGCTGCATAGAGCGCGTCGCGAGGAATGGCGAATGGAGAAGCAACGTAGCTCTAGGCGCAGAGACAAAACCATACAAGATCACTGGCGAGCTAGAGGACCTCGCACTAAGAGCCGCTATGAGCGTTAAGGGCTTCTTCGTATCAATAGACTTGTTCGAGACAAGCAACGGGTTTCTCGTAAACGAGGTTAACGCGGTACCAGAGTTCAAGGGCTTTATGAGAGCTACAGGTATTAACCCAGCAATGGTTCTCGCAGAGAAACTATACCAGGAGTACAGGAAGTAACACTACCTAATCCCATAACATCGCTGCAGACATGCATTATAGGTTCTTTAGCAGCAATGATTCCTAGTAACATAATTATCCGAAACTATTACTAAGTCCTCCTCATGCCTGGAGCCTCCTAGGGAACAGGACAGGGACGTAGCCCGGCTCCAAGAAGACCAGGAA
>JALVKZ010000063.1 GCA_027033675.1 Pyrodictiaceae archaeon
TGGAGCGCTTATCGGAGGAGGAGTTCTAGCCTATAGACAAATCTTATATTTCTTGGTCTTCAAGCTACTATTAAATACGACCGAGAAGACCCTCTCTCCGGGAGACTAAGAGGGGCTTAGGACTTGAGCACCGGGATACGGGAGTTCTCTTCGGCACAGGAACTGCTCCGGTTTATTGATGCACAGTTAACTGATCTTAGGAAGACGCTAGGTGATCTTCTTAGAGTCATTGAAGAACTCAGAGCAAAAAGTGAACTAGATAAGAGGATCCGAGAGCTACTACTAAGGTTAAGCAAGCAAGGAGCCGGAGAAACTAGCGCAGAAGGCAGACCAGAGATTGTAAAGCTGGGAAACGCGCTCGAGCTCGTTATTAACCCGTCGCCATCCGTTGAGCTTCGCTACTTAGAGGACCTGGCTGAGACCATAAATAAGAAAATAGCAAAGCTTCAAGCGGCGCGGAAGGGTGTTGAGCAGCTTGCTGAGATAGGGCTTGAGGCTAAACTCGATGTTATACTTGTAGATGATGTCCCGACAACTGTGTTTATAAAGTTCTAAACCACATATAGGTCTTTTACATTCCTTGGCCAAGGACATGTTTTATTGTTAGCTGCTAGACTTGATTTAGATTCAGGCCACGCACAACGTCATACCCTTGTCTCATCGAAGACTCTTAGGTTACTAGGCACGGTGAGGAGGACTGCGACTAGCAAGATACCTGGCAGAAGGCCTTGCTGCAATCAGTACCGCGAAGATATCATACTTCTTGATTGCTTTGGGTGTTTATTTTCTATCAGTTTTACTTTATGCTTTAAGGCTAAAGATAGTTTTAAGATACATTGGCATAAAAGTTAGCATCTTTGATGCAATAGCTGCCCATCTTCTCACTGTCACCGTTAATAATCTTACACCAAGCGCTAAGACAGGAGGAGAAGTCGCTCGGGCTGCGTATGTTTATGCAAAGACAAGGGCCTCTTTAGCTAACATAGTTACTGCTATTGCTTTTGAGAGGCTAAGTGAGGCCTTCCCTGTCACAGCTCTTGCTCTCATAGCTCTCTATGCTGCTCTTATATCCCATAGCGTCAACGTATATATAGTCGCTGCTGTGATGCTTCCGGTAATAGGAATAATCGTGGGCATTAAGTACTGGGATAAGTTCATGGAGTATGCACTAAGGAAGAGCGAGGAACTAGGATTTGTGATGATTAACGAGAAGGAAGAGTTAGCCTCGTTGCGTAAAATGACGAGAAACTATACGCTTCTCTTCATAGCTGTTACACTTAGTACGTTTGTATGGATACTTGACATAATTCGATTATACGTAATAGGTCTCTCTGTTGGCTGGAAAGCTCCCTTCTTTAGATTTATGCTGCTAAGCATACTATATCTAATTATAGGGTTGTTTGCTATAACTCCTGGTGGGCTAGGCATAGTAGAAGGAGGATTGGCAGCTGTACTTGTTGCCCTTGGAGCGCCAGCTAATAAGGCAATAGCAATAACGATTATAGAGAGGCTTATATCTTATGGTATCGCTACGTTAACGGGGAGCATCGTTGCTACACTTACCGGAGGATGGCAGGCATGGAAACTCTTAAGATCGCGTTGGCGTCGGACTGGTTCTATCCAAAAATAGGTGGCATTGAGACTCATATACAAGAGCTAGCTTATAATCTCTTAAAACTTGGTCACGAGCCTCATGTAATAACTCATGATTATCGCAAATTCCCCTCTAGATTTGAAGATGATTTTCCTTTTCCTGTACATAGGCTTAAAGGCGAAATATATAATACGAAAGAGCATGTTAGTGTAGGTATCTTGCTTATTCATCAAGCAAACAAGCT
>JALVKZ010000064.1 GCA_027033675.1 Pyrodictiaceae archaeon
ACTGGGATTACTTCATACTACTTGACGCAGATACCGTTATGCTCCCCGGGTATATAGAGAGCGTTGTAGACGCCTTGGAGGAGGACAGCTTAGCTGGTATTGGTGGAGGCATAGTGGTGAACGAGAAGAGGGTGAGAGGACACATATCGGCTACTGGTATGACTATTAAGCGCAGGGTATGGGAAGAGATTGGAGGATTTAACGGTATACCAGCCTCCGATACATTCTTCATAATGAGGGCTATTAGCAGGGGTTGGAGAGTACTGGTAGTTAAGAATGCACGGATGGTGGTTCTAAGGCCTACGGGTAGACTATATGGGGTGAAAAGATGCCTAGAAATGGGGCGAGGAGACGGCTATACCTGCTATCCCTTCGCACTAAGCATCGCTAGGGCTCTTAGACGCTTGTTTCAGGGACCCAGGTGCGCCTCTGGATACCTTGTTGGATACATTCAAGCCAGGCGTTATAGGGATAGAGAACTGTGTAGGGCGAGACACGTAGTTGAGCGGTATAAGCTAGTATCGAGACTCGGGCTGGGCGTTGACGCGTCCTAGGCTTTTTGCGGCTTGTATAGCCTCCGCTATGGAGTTGACTACGTAGTCTATCTCCTCTCTAGTCATTGATGGATATATTGGTATCGTTAGTACTTCCTTGGATATCTTCTCTGTTCGTGGCAGCAACCCTGGCTTATACCCTAGGCTCCTATATAGCTTGGTTAAGTGTATAGGCTCAAAGTACACCTTTGTAGTAATACCTTTCTGTGCCAAGTGTCTGCGAACAGCATCCCTTAGAGAGGGGTTATCAACGAACCTAATGGTATACATTTGATAGACAGCTCTCACTCCCGGCGGCTCTATGAAGGGCCTAATTATATCCGCTACTTTCCTCAGTCTCTGCTCGTACTCCTTAGCGACTCTTCTACGAAGCTCTATAGCCTTCTCTATCTTGTTAAGCTGCGTTATGCCCAGCGCGGCTGTTATGCTTGACATTCGCCAATTATAGCCAAGGGTTATGTAGTCGAAGGATTCGGGTGACGTGAAGTATTTTCCGTGGTAATCGAGTCTTCCATGGCTCCTTACTAGTAGGAGTTTCTTATAGAGGCGTTTATCATTTGTTACTACTGCTCCGCCTTCACCTGTTGTAATTACTTTGTTGCCGCAGAAGCTTATTATTGCTGCATCACCGTAGTTCCCTACCTTTACCCCCTCCTCGGTTATAGCTCCAAGGGACTCCGCCATGTCCTCTACTAGGAAGATGCCGTAATCCTCTGCTATCTCTCTTAATTCCTTTATCCTAGCAGGCATACCTCCATAATGAATAGGCATTAATACCTTGGTACGAGGAGTTATGCGCTCAACTACATCTGCTGGGTCAAGCCCGTATCTCTCCTCCTCGATCTCTGCGAAAACGGGCTTAGCGCCAACGAATAGAGCAGAGTTAGCTGTAGCTATAAAAGTGAAGCTAGGGACAATGACTTCGTCGCCGGGCTTAACGCCGAGCGCGAGCATGACTGCGTGAAGAGCAGATGTCCCAGAATTAAACGTGACAGCATATTCTACTCCTATGTACTCTGCAAGCTTTTTCTCAAACTCCCTTACCTCGGGTCCAAGGGTCCAATAGGATCCTCTCCTTATCACCCTGGTTACCGCGTCAACGTCGTCCTCGTCCCAGAAAACCTTATACAAAGGAACCTTCAGCTTTGGCAACCACCAAGCCCTCCACATTGAAATCGATATCCGAGGCACTAAGTTTTTACGGCACGTATGCCAACGCATAGTTTCTGGGAAAACATGGCTAGGCGCAGCGTAATTGTATTTGGCGCGGCAGGATTCATAGGAGAGTTCGTACTAAGGCACCTCAAGCAGCGCGGCCACTATGTCATAGCCGTGGACATAGTGGATCCAAAGATTAGGGCAGATGCTTTCATCAAGGCAGATGCCCGCAGCGCTGACGAGGTTAGGCGAATCCTAACAGAATATAGCCCAGATGCGGTCGTTAACCTCATAGGGCTCCCCCATATCCCCTCCTGTGAGAGGAACCCGCACCTAAGCTACGAGATTAACGTAAGAACCGCACACAATATACTCGAGGCTGCCCGGTCCTTCGGGGTCAAACGCTACGTCTTCACATCATCCGCGGCTGTATACGGCGAGCATGTTGACAAGAAAGCCGTTGACGAGGAGACGCCAACGAATCCTACAAGTGTCTATGGCTGGCACAAACTAGAGGCAGAGATTGAGGCAAAGGCATACAGCTCTCGATACGGCTTAGAAGCAGTTATACTAAGGCTCTTTAACGTATACGGCGCCGCCCTGGAGAGGGGAAGAGACGCTGCAACAATTTTTCTTAGAAAAATCCTAAACAACGAACTAATAGAGGTAGATGGACCATACAAGGTTAGAGACTTCATGTACGTAGAGGACGCTGCGCTGGCAATAGCCAAGTCCATCGAGGTAGGGATGAGCACCAACTACGAGGTAATCAACGTGGGCAGCGGTAAACCACACACAATAATTGAGCTACTCCAGACAATAGAGGAGAAGTTAGGTATGAGAGCCCGTTACACTATTAAGAACGCTGATAATAGGACAGGCTACTATGCGGTAACCAATAAGATGAAAAACCTGCTAAAGATACAGCCAAGGGAGCTAAGTGAAGGTATCGGGGCCTGGCTTAAGCGCATCGGCGTCATCTAGTACACTCCTCATACTATCGTTCTGTCAAGACCTAGCCTATATAGTGGGAAGTAACGCGACCCCAACGGATCACTAATGATATCGTGGCCTAGGACACTAATATAGGGGTTCATTCGGACAAGCTCCTCGTAGACATCTCTCATATAAATCACTCCCCCAATATAGTAGGGCTTCGTATACCTCGAGAAACTTCTCTTAAACAGATACAAGGAATCGTTCTTGCCCCTCCCGCCTCCAAGGTTAAGGTAACGAACCTTCCCATGAATGAATCTTATAAAACTCCATATAACTAGCCTGCTAGGAGGAGAGCGAAGAGCATAGTTCGAGCCAGACAGGTAATAATATGCTACATGCATGGCTGGGTCTACGAGAAATATCGCTGACGAACCAGGTACACCATTCTCATCAAGGGCATATACTAGGTAAGCATAGCCGTTCAAGTAGTCGAAGAACCTCTTTATGAAGCTTAGTGGGAAGAAGTACTTAGGGCTCGCATTATTCCTCCGCATGGTATCATAGTAAAGCCTGAGAAACATCGTGAGCTCTTCTCTAGAAGGCGATGATGTTATGCGCGTAGTGAATTTTTCCCCAGCCTTCCTTATATCGGCTCTCGCTGTCTTTCTAATACCTCGCCAGACCTCCTCTATATCCTTCGTGAGATCCACTATGACTACATCGTTTAGTTTTTTAGTGTACACATAGTTATTGTTATCAAAGTATTTATGATTCTCTAAGAGGGGGCAGAACCTTATGAACTCAGATACAATGTTCTCCCGTATGTTCTTGTCTACATAAACTGACAATATCTTATTTAGCTCAGTTCTATCTAGCCCCTCCTTCTTTGCTATTAACAGGGGACCCCCAAAGCCATAAGCCGTCGTGGCATCGTAGAAGCGTTTTTCTAGCTTTCCCCTAAACACGTCTAAGGCATTGATTGGGCGAATAAGGCGAGGCCAGAAGAGCTTCATGGAATCGGTTTCAATATATATGGCCTCAGCCTGGGCGTTAAACTCATCTGCAAATACCCTATAGTAGTCATACGAGAACATCAAGTAATGCATATACTTCTTGGTAAATTCTTCTAGAAGTCTTGTCCACTCATTTCTATCACTAACCGCCTCGTAGTAATAGCTGCTCTGTATGTTCATGGACTTGCCCCGTATCCTTCTGAGAAACCCAATGTAGGTTTTAAACGGGTACTAGAACTGACCTAAGCTACGCGCATGCGAGCAATCACTGACTAATATTTTTGTAAAAATATATTATTTGTATGAAATAATATATGTATTGATGTATAATCATACGATACAGCTAAATTTTTAAATAATAGAGCAGCCACTCATAAGATAACGGCCTTTAAGAGGATTGATGACGCCATGAGAGACACTAAGAGGACACTAAAACACAGAATAATCACTCATCTCCTCGTAGCATCGATTCTCACGGTAATCCTAGCGTTCGCGAGAATATCAGTAGCTCAGCACCCGCTACACGTACCTAGTAACAGTAATGGCTGGGATATACAAGCTCTAGGAGTTAAATGGGAAATCTCCGCAGGCTCCAAGCGTGCACTAATAAGCTATAATAATGTCTATGGGCTTCTCGCTGCGGGTTACTACTATGATAAGAAAGTGGTCGTAATAAACCGTTATGGAGACATTGTATGGAGTAAGGGAGTTGATGGATATGTAAACTCTTTGTCCTGGAGCCCTAACGGAGAGTACATCGCCGTCGGGACTAGTGACTGGGGCTGTAGCTTTGGATCCCTCTACCTATTTGATAGAAATGGGAGACTCTTATGGAAGAAGAGCCTATATGGAGACGTATATGTTGCATGGAGCCCCTATAGCGATAAAATAGCGGCAGCTGCGTTTGAGGCCAATGCTCTGAAAGTCTATAGACTCGATGGAAGCCTTGATTGGGGGAAGACTTTCCCGTACCATATCTTCTCCGTTTCCTGGAGCCCCGACGGAAAGTTCGTAGCCATTGGTACTGCCAAGGGCTGTAATTGGTTCTATAAAGAGAACTCGTTTATCTACATACTTGACGCAGTCACCGGAAGCGAAATATTTCATACATATGACCTTAACGCAGGCTGGATACATTACTTAAAATGGGATCTGGGAGATAAGTACTTATATGCTAAAGCTACGTACAGAAAATCATACGATAGTCCTAACGTGAATAGTACCTTAATAAAGATATCCCTTGACAAAAGAACTGTGTGGATGCAGCAAATGAGGGGATACATATCGTATATAGAGCCTTACAATCTAGACAATGTAATAGTATTACTTACTAGACTTAGTAGTTCTACAAGTGCCGAAGCGGAAGTCTTATTAGTCAATACGCGCTATGGCTATATAAAATCTATTTACAAGCATCTAGGTTCATCTTGGCTCTATTCAAGGAGATTATTTAATGATGAGTTAGGCTTGCTTCTTGTCCCTCTAAGGTTTAACAATGGTAAGGGAGAATTAATACTCCTGGATATGAATAATGGCCAAGTGGTGATGAACCAGTATAAGAACTCGGGGATAGCTTTCGCTACCTGGATTAATGATAAGGAGTTCGCGTATTCTATGGATAATGGTGTTGTTGGAGTATATAGTGTTAGTGGCTCGGTGCCCAGCGCGTCGAATACACTAAGCACGACCACGATTACGGTGATGAGAACCAAGACTAGTACCGTGACGAGGACTCTTACTAGGACTGTTACGCAGCGATTAACTAGTACAGTTACACGGTTCTTAACCGTTACGTCAATAACGACGAAGACTATGGTGAGTACTTCCCTATTACCCGTGACAGTTACGAGTACGACCACTAGTACAATCCCTATTACTAGGACTATTACCAGGGTATTGACATCCACGCTACTAGCTAGAAGCACCATAACTACTACGT
>JALVKZ010000065.1 GCA_027033675.1 Pyrodictiaceae archaeon
TTTATCCCTTTAAAATGTAAGGGCTATAAAAGGGTGTGGGCACGGAATAAATGCATGGAGGCGGATTCGCAGTGGCAGCGGATCCCAGGCGCCGAAATAACTCTGAAGAAGTATTTGTTTATGACCAAGGGATAGTCCTTGATAAGCTATACGAGGATGATGATGTAGTTGTTGTCGTAGCCCCTAATGAGGATCAACTCAGAGATATTATACTCGAGCTTCTCCAGGAAAGACCTATGACTGTTAGAGAACTTCATAGCAAGCTATCTGGGCTTGCAAGCGAGGACAAGATAAGGTACGCGCTTAACAAGCTCGTCGAAGAGGGTATTGTAGAGGGAGACGAGGAAGGCCGTTACTATGCCCTATACACATAGTATTAATTATCAGCATATTCTAGGCCGATAGTTTCGGTTCACCTTCATATACTAGCAGCACCTTCTTTTACTAATTTAAAGAAGAGAAGGCGTATTTCGACAGTTTCTCTTGAACCATGACTGTTACTAATTAGTTGTACCTAGGGTGCTTTCATATAGCTTCATTATCGCTGCTTAGTAGTTTCATGTTACTTCTTTTGTATTAGTATAGCAGTAGTTTCGATATAGGGTCTCTCTATGCAAGTGATGCTTACCCTATTGGTTCCAATGATCTATCTAGTAATGCATGAGTTTGTACACTTCGCTGCTGCGCGTTTGCTAGGCCTTAGTGCGCGTATCTATTTTAGCAGTGATAGCGTCCTTCCATCGCTCGGTGTTAACGTTGTTGGCGAAGTCAGCGGTGTTAATAGGTACCTGGTATTGTATTCCCCTTATGTGATTAATATCGTAATGCTCCTTAGTGGCGGCAATTGTTTTATAAAAGTATTTAGTCTACTTACTCTAACGAATGTTGTACTTGAAGAAGAAAACAATAGACGTTTTAGACTAATTGTCGCATTAGTAATATTCATGTTAATGATACTGTTTTTAGAAAAATATGTGCTTTTTAGTTGCTCTTAGTTTCTCGGAGTACTTAGACTGCTAGCGTCAGGTCTAGGAAGTCCATGGGTAATGGTCTTCCCTTTGACTTAAGCTCGTCATACTTCTGAGATAACCACTCAATGAAGACCGGGCATCCGTCAAACTTGCCGTCACGTTCGCAGCGTTCTCCTAGCTTGAGGAAACACTTACCTGTTCTCTTATCGTAGTATGGGCACATCTTGTGATATTGCTTAGCGCTTCTCAGCATTCTCATAATCCATCGCTTTTTCGGGTCTTTTCGTTCCTTCTCCTCTGTTTGGCTTAGTATACGCTCGAGCTCTTCATTTGATATATGTCTAGCCGTCACGGGTATCACCCCTTGCGTATGCTATGTCTATGAGAGAGATAAGGGGCAAAAGATATAGAGCCCTTTTATGGACGTTGCGGCATTGATACGCGTCTCTATCGTGGGTTATGCCAGTGTTTAGGTACTACATTAAAACTACCTATATTTTTGGCGGTTCAGTGTCCTATTCTATCCTGAGTTCTACGTGTCTTAGACGAGGGGTTTAGTGCGGATGTCTGACGGTTATAACTCTATCACGGTGCTTGGTGGCGGTGTTGCTGGCTCAGTACTGGCCTACTTAGCTAAACGCGACGACTTGGCTGTGTATCTATATGATATAGTTCCTAGATATACTAAAGCTTGTGGAGAAGCAATTCCTGCATGGCTATCTCAAGTCTTGTTAAAAAATGGTGTTCCCGAACCACCTATTGTAGACAAGATACGCGTCTTTAGTATATATGGTCCGCTTGGCAAGATGGTTAGACGAGTCATGTTCAAGAAACCAGTATGGTACATAATAGATAAGGGTAAATGGCTCGATAAGTTACGAGCTAGTGTAAGGATTAGACTCGTTAAAGGAAAACGAGAGTGTGGTTCCCCAGGACTCACGGGTATCGTATTTGATGCACGTGGCCCCTTTAGCTCAGAGGGCGCCAAGATAGTTGTATGGCAAGCTTATATGGAAAACATGATCGGTATTTGGGAGGAAGCATTACAGGTAGTTGATTTCCGGCACTCTCCTGGTCTTGTCTGGGCGTTTAGCAAGGGTGATGAGATTAATATTGGTGGTGGTTTTGTTGGTGTTAATAATCCTCGGTATAGAAGTATAGAGATACTTGAAAAAATATTTAATATAAATAATATAAATAAATATATAATTAAGGAAAATTATTCTATTCTTACACTTATTCCAAAAATAAAGATATTTGAAAAGAACTGCGTAAGACTTGGCGAGGCTGCAGGACTTATTATGAGTCTTGGAGGCGAAGGCATAAGGCCTGCTGTTTTATCAGCAATAGCTGCGTACAAATCACTTAAAATAAGTAATAATGCTTTGAGCCTTGATATCAATAAATATGTTGCACAGATAAGACCACTTATTTATCAAGCAAGGCTCCATAGACTCGTTTTCAGAATCAGTACTAGACTAGGTCAACAAACTATTGAGAAAATATTAGGAAAAGTTGATGAAGATATACTAGAGGAGTGGTTTAGTGGAAACCTCGGGCTTAAGACAAAGCTCACAAAACTAATCCATAACATTATTGGAGCCTTGCTCTAGCTAGCAAGCTTTAATAGCTTACCTACAAACTCGTCCTCATTAGCTGCACTAAGTCCATGTACCTCAATATCTGCTATTATTTTCGAGTCTTTCACTCTGACTCCTAGAATTCTTATCCGCATAGCATCTTTAGATACCTCTATTAATGCTTCCTTTTCATCGACCCGGATTATTCCGAAGCCCTTCTCTTGGAGCTTCTCAGCCAGCTTTCTAAGAGGCCGTTCTCTGCGAACCTCTCCCTTAATGGGTTCTCCTAGCTCTTTTAGCCTCTCGTCAATAGCTTCTACTATCTCAGGTATATCGCTGTAGGCCTTTTTTGCCTCCTCTAGTATTCGCTTAAGCACGTCTAGTCCTTCGGGAGTACTCTTTAGTATATTGACTAAGTCGTCAAAGTCCTTACTCCTAATATAATCTGCTAACCTTCTTACATCTCCGCTAAAAGCATCAAACTTGAAACGATCCTCTGCTCTTCCCACCGACTTCTTAATATCGTCTATTATTTGTTGAGATACTTTACTACTTGCAAGCACCTTGTTCACTATATGACGAAGGAAATCTATACGGCGCTGTTGGCTCAGAGACTGCGTCATAGCTTTGCACCCAGCTACCTAAGAGACTCTTTTAGATATTCTCGCAGCCCCGCTTCTCCAATAATGAACTGGTCTCCTCTCTTACCAAACTTATCTGTTTCCGGTAAAGTATACTATATTTACACCATTACACAGCTCTATGCGGCTAGAATAGGGAGAAGGGTATCGGTCAACATGATTCTGAAATCAAGGATTATTCACAATAATGTAATTGGTATAAAGGTACGAGAGCTTGATGATAGGGTAGAGATAGTTGTTGAGTGCTCAGCAGAGGGCAGAGTACTAGTAAATAAGCATAGAATATATGGTCGTCTTGATTCTGTTAATCTGAGGCTTAAGGGTGAAATCATGTATGCTAGTATGTATGAAATAAAGTTTAAGAATCCTATAAATTGTTTAATTTTGGGTATAGATACGCTTATTGAGAATAAGAGATGGCCACTTGTTAGCATTCAGCTGGATAAATGTGATAAGGTTGCTACAGATACGGTTATTGACGAAATATTCTCATATGCTAATCTTGGCCGTTCTAGTTAAAGCCTATAAGTAATCTAATCTCTAATATCATTTAGTGGGGGAGGCTAGTTCATGGTTGAACTATCTCCTAGGGTAAAAAAGATAGATGTTATCGATGTATCCATCCCGGAGGGAGCTAATGTAATTATAGGTCAAGCGCACTTTATTAAGACTGTTGAGGATTTGTATGAGGCTCTCGTTACAAGCGTACCTGGAATAAAATTCGGGCTCGCATTTTGTGAGGCCAGTCAGAAGAGGCTAATCCGGTTTGAGGGCAATGATGAGGAGTTGAAAAAGTATGCTATTGAGGTTGCTAAGCGCATTGCAGCGGGCCATGTTTTCGTAATATATATACGTGATGCATGGCCCATAAATGTGCTTAATGCATTAAAGCATGTACAAGAGGTCGTAACACTTTATGCAGCTACTGCTAATCCATTGCAAGTAATTGTCATCGAAACCGATCAGGGGCGAGGGATAATAGGAGTAGTTGATGGCTATATACCTGTCGGCGTAGAGAGTGACAATGATATAGCTGAGAGAAGAGCATTCCTAAGGAAGATAGGATATAAGAAATAATGGTGTAGGAAGGGCCTCAAGGCCCGGCTGACTCATCATAGAGTCATGTATCAGCTCCGCCGTAGTTGAGGACCTCTTCATAGGCCATTTTACCTAGTACACGTGCCCAGGCTATATGAGGTTGCCCAGTCTAGAGACTCGTTTACGGAGGCAGAGCCAAGGAGGTGTGTTTTAAGCTTAGTCATCCCTAACTATGTGAGGAGGAATCAAGCATGGCCAGCCAAGTCACGGTACGTGTCTTCAATGCGGAAAAAAAGGATGTAGAAGGGGTTAGTTTAACAGTTTTACGCTTAGAGAAGGAATGGACGACGGGCGCTAAAGATTTCTATGAGTTAGTAGCAGATATGAAGGAGAGGTATAAGTCAACGCCAAATAAAGTGATAGTTTTAACCAAGATTGGGCGGAGTTCTTCTGAAGCCGAGCATATAGCTACTATATCAACTATTGATAGAGGCATACTATTGTTTCCGGAACCAGCGAGGCTTAAGGCAATTTATATAGCTGGAGAAGACTTGAAGCCAAGGATTAGGAAGGCATTATCTCTATTCAAGCGCATAGAATTCAATGACGATGTTTACGTCTATCAAGGCGATATAGTGCTAGGAAATGGAGTAAAGCTGGTTGTATTAGAGACTGAGAAAGGCCTCAAAGTAATAACTAGGGATGCAGCAAAGGAGTGACAAGCAAAGAGGAGCGGGGATGAAGACAGACTCCAATTATGAGCTCCGCCCATGGGGCTGTGAGTATGCTCCGCCCCTCCTGACCCGATGGAATCTATGTGTTCTTTAGTCGCCAGAGGTACTCCTCCAGTTCTCTACGTGCAAGCTGGTATACATGGTCTAGATGTACACGCCTTATATGCAGGTATAGTCCTTTCTTCGTAAAAGGTCCTCTTCCGCATAGCTTACATCGCAGTGTGCCCTTGTCATGTAGGACGAGTTGCGACGCTATATGGTCGATTATTTCTCGGGCGGGCTTTCTTAGGCTTGGAGGTAGGTTCTCTAAACTGTATTGTAGGCCGCAGGCCCGTCTTATCGCTAGGTCAGCTATCTTCGAAACTATCTCAACTAGCTGCATGCTCTGGCTATCCATTTCTTATCCCTGAGCGGGGGTTATTAGGAGAGCTATGGATGCTGATCTTATTCCCCAGCACTTTGCTTCCCTGGCCTTCTCTATTATCTTGGCTCGTACTGGTTCCGCGACTCCTAGGTCGTCCATCAGTAGATGGAGGGTTTCCATTTCCTCTCTTGGCTTGCATACATCGCTTTCAAGAGATGTCAATAAGAGTTCTAAGCCTTCTTCACCGTACAAATCTA
>JALVKZ010000066.1:0-454 GCA_027033675.1 Pyrodictiaceae archaeon
CATTAGCAAACCATTCAAAGTACTAGCAGGTGCTGCAGCCCGATGGGGCATAGGGAACATTGGAGGAAGCGTAGCAGCGCTCCCCCGGACTGTTAAGCAGAACTTCGACGTAATCGTGACCGGTGAGTCTGAGGCATATATCTATGAGCTTGTAAAGTATGGTGAAGAGAGAGCGAGACCCTGGGCAATAATTGACAACGAGTATCTCGAACCAGTATCTAGGTTCTCAATACTAGGTGCAAAAATCGTTGAACAGCACCCAAATCACGGCTACAACCTCGTAGCGGAAATAGAGACGTATAGGGGCTGCCCTCGCTGGATTAGTGGCGGTTGCAGCTTCTGCGTTACAAAGCTCTACGGCAAGCCAAGGCAGCGACGCGTAGAAGATATTATAAGAGAAGTTGAAGCTCTCTATAGTCATGGAGTTAGGCATTTCCGGCTCGGTAGGCAAGCC
>JALVKZ010000066.1:464-1820 GCA_027033675.1 Pyrodictiaceae archaeon
TAGCAATGAACTTAGTACAGATGAGTGGCCTAAGCCGAACCCCGATGGGCTAAAGAAGCTATTTTATGGCATCAGAGTTGCTGCACCTGGTCTCTTTACGCTCCATATAGATAATGTGAATGCAGGTACAATAGTGCGACACGAGAAGGAGAGCATTGAGGCGCTTAAGGTTATCATTAAGTACCATACGCCAGGTGATGTTGCCGCGCTAGGTATTGAGACAGCTGATCCAAGAGTTATTAAACTTAATAACCTAAAGACTTACCCAGATGAATCCCTAAAGGCCATTGAGCTTATAAGCAAGCTCGGGTCAAGACGTGGATATAATGGATTGCCGGAGCTATTGCCAGGAATAAACTTCGTGCTCGGGCTTGTAGGCGAGAGCACGCTTACGTATAAACTGAACGAGGAATTCATCGAGAAGCTCTATTCAAGAAGAGTACTTGTAAGAAGGATAAATGTTAGAAAAGTACTTGTGCTCCCGGGAACACAGCTCTATAAATATGGTACAAGGTTCATAGATAAGTATAGAGCTCTTGCTAAGAGATTCGAGAAAAAAGTATTGCATTACTCGAGGCTCTTTCTCCAACAGGTAGTGCCAAGTGGCACTATTCTTCGCTATGTATACATCGAATATTATGACCCAAGGCTCGGGGTAACGTTTGCCCGACAAGCAGGAAGCTATCCAATAGTAGTTGAAATTCCGTGTAGACTAACACAGCGAGGAATTATAGATGTTTATGTATATTCTCATTCAGCTCGGAGCATTAGGGGAATACCTATACCTCTCAATCCCAACAAATCAGCACTAACTATTATGTCGAAAATAGTGGGAGAGGGATTAGCACAGAGAATCGCTCTTAGCAGGCCCCTTAAAAACGACTACGAGATTAGAGAAGTTCTTGGCAAGTATTCGAAGTTCTTTAGTATAGGAGGATATACATGCTAATCCCCCCGATGGCGTTAAAGAATAGGGATAGCATTATGAACTGTACCATTTAAATGGGCGTGAAAAAGCACCTATTATTTTAGGGTTAGGTAGTTAGAGGGATTCGCCGTTGGCGAGTACTCACGTTAAGAGAATAACCTCTAGTACCGATGAGGATGTGGTACTAGAAGCACCAGGCACATACGATCCAAAGACTAAGACGATAAGGATTGCTGGGAGAAAAATAAGGATAGGAGGACCGATACCGAAGCTCAAAGAAGGCGAAAAATTCATAGCATATACTACTAGTATTTGTCCATACTGTCTTAGGCTATTACCAGCGATAATATTTGAGAGAGACAACAAGGTCTATATAAGGAAGGTATGTCCAGAACACGGCGAGATCGAGGAACTATATTTTGGTGACG
>JALVKZ010000067.1 GCA_027033675.1 Pyrodictiaceae archaeon
AGGCTCTTCAAGAGCAATGGCAACGGAGTACTAAAGGTAACACTGCCACGGGCATGCACAGACGAGTTACCAGGAAGCGTCTGCGAGGAGATGAGCTTTGAGTGGAAAGTGCCAGACTATAGCTCCACGATATACAGGCTATGGGCTAGAGCATTCAACATAATGATAGACGTTGTTGCAGCATGGAACAATCTCACAAAGGCACAAGAGTACATAGCTAGTGGAAAGACGTATGCCAGCAGGCCATGGAAGAAGCCGAACAGGGTAACATTCGGCGTAGGCTTCACAGAGGCACCAAGAGGGACCGTGAGGCACTGGATGGTGCAGCGCAGCGGCAAAGTACTCAACATACAGATACACGCACCGACAACCGGAAACGTGAGCCCATTCGACAAGTATGGTAGAAGCCCATTTGAGGAGAGCGCGGTAAACACCTATGTCACCGAGGAGACTGATCCCAAGGACTGGACAGGGCTAGACTACGTCCGTGCAATAAGGAGCTTCGACCCATGCCTAGCATGCGCAGCGCACATAACCTTCACCAAGAACGGGAGAGCAATCAAGACCGTGAAGAAGATGATAACATCAACGCACTACAGCTAACACTAACAAGTTTTTTGCAAAGGCACAAGCAAATTCCGTCTCCGCACAGTTTTTAGGACAACCTTCCTGTTCTCTACTCCGTGCAAGCGTCATCGTAACCCTAATTCAGCCTAACACCGTATGCAAGCAACTCGGCAAGCCAGCAACATTAACAAGAGGTGCTTAGTGGACTTGGAGCTGGCTAGTCTAGCTATAGGAGCTATTAAGGAAGCGCTGCGCCGAGGCTTTCCCATAGCCGCTAAGAGAATAGATAAGCGCACCATACTCGTTTTCAACGATAAGGGCAAGGGAGTACTCTATGCATCACTTATCCCTGCTAGCGAGAAGGGCGAGGACTGTAACTATCTAGTCCTTGACTCAGACTATGTCAGTGTATGGGGCGTGAAAATTGGGCTAATCTGTGGCGAGGAGGTAAAAGAGTATTATCCATACATGGTTCCTGCTGCTGTGGGTCATCATCCCCATCTTTTATCGACTTTCGAGGTTGATGTGTGGAGCCGTAGGCTAAGCCTTGTGGACAAGAAGCTAGTAGATGCCAAGAAGTATCCGGAGATCCTTGCTCCGTTCCAGGCACTGGGGGCCAAGGTGATGTACCTACCTGACACCATGGATTATGTAGCTAAGCGTGGAGGCCTTGTTCTTGCATGGTTTAACGAGTTTACCAAGAAGCTTGACGACGCGACAAAATTCCTAGCTCTTATGGGTCTCCTCTAGTGGGAGTGGCAGAAGCGAGGGCTGGACAGCGAGGACCCCCTCGATTCTTGTCAGCTCTTTGTAGAGCTTTTTCACCCCTGGTCCCTGGCCAGCGACAACAACTATGTAGAGGGCGTAATCACCGAGAGAGGTATAGGAATAGCCGAGAACTGTGTCGGCTGAACTAAGTATCGTTGTTAGCCTGCGCTGGCTCTGCTCAGCCGAGCGCGGCAACATGACCAGGATTACTCCGGCTACACCTCCGCGTGCCGACCACCACTTGTTGAAAGCTATGAATAGCTCAACGGCGTCCCTGACCGCCTTTGATATGCTCGTGTAGCCCATCTCCTTGGCTATCTTGTTCAGCTCCTCGTAGACCCTGTCTGGGAAAGCTATACCAGTCTTAACAACCACTATCCCAGCCCCAGTGCATGTCCAGAGACCATATACTGTTATATGTTATGTAAAGAGAATAGGGACGTAACTTAGGTCTCTGTATCTATCTCGACGCTCTCTATTAT
>JALVKZ010000068.1 GCA_027033675.1 Pyrodictiaceae archaeon
CCGTTAAGATAAATACCACCCTTACCCCCTATCTCTTCTTGGACTCATCCTCGTGTAGACCATGTGAGGGGCAAGGCGCAATGGTTCCCCCGGAGAAGAAGCAACAAGATGAAGAAGAGATCCCTAAGAGGAAAATTGATGTCAGAACAGCATTATCGCTAATACCACCGGCTACCCAGCTCTTTGGCCAACAGAAGAAGCCCAGAGAGCGTAGAATTAGGCTTAGGTTCCATAATGAACTCAAAGAGGGTATTGCTAAGGTTAACCCAGATTTGCTAAAAGAGATAGGAGAAGGAGAGTACATTGAAATAGTTGTGGCTGGTAGACACCGATTCCAGTACAGAGTTGAGGTAGATGAAAGCGTGCCAGTTAACGAGGTATGGATTAATGGGGCGAATCTACCAGAGTACGGTATAGCTGATAACTCGATAGCAACCGTCCGTGTCATAAAGAAACAAGAGACCTAGAACTAAGAACATGTATAGGAAACATGTCTATATTACAAATCTATGACATTTGTTTAATACTCGTTCTTCCTAGCATAGAATAGTGTTAAAACGTAATAGGAGGCTTTCATACCTTTCCTTCATAACAGGGAGTAGACATGGCACAAGCTGATCCATACAAGTTATTAAGAACATTAGAGGATGTCACAGACCTACATGCCCGTACAGTAAGAAAACTTAACAGAGTACTAAATAGACTAAGAAAGGATATAGAGAATCAAGAGCTGCAGGTGCTTGCACTTAATTATATACGTAGACTTAGGGTGCTGAGAAACAGACTTGAGAAATCACTTGGCGATGAAGTAGATCTTGGCAATGTTGAGGAAGAAGTTAGGTACAATATAGCTACGCTGAGCGAGTACATGGTAATAGTAGGCACTGTGTACGAAAAGGAGCTTCTCAAAAAGGCGCTGTATCTTGCTAGGAAGGGAGCGCAACTATTAACCGAAAATGTAGCATTAATGAAAGAAGACCTGGATAGTATCGAGAGAATTGTTGAGAAGCTTCAGAGAATAGTAGACAGATATTACTAGTACCCTAGTTGCTATTCACACTTAACTATCCGTATTGGTATGGCTTCTATTACCCTATCGTTTAACACACTTGTTATTCTCGCATCAACTATGCAGCGCTCCTTGAGGAACCTATTTGGCTTCACTACTGTTACTGGTCCATGTGCAAGCGGATAAGCTATATATCCCTTGTATCGTTTCGAATAATTAACTATGATTAGTCTTATCATCCGGCCTATGAGCTTCTTCTTCGCTTTTCTATTTAACTCTATTGCCTTAGCCCTTATTGGATGAACTTTATAATTACATGGTAGGATATCTGGGCTTATCTTCTCTAGGTAGGAGCCCGGTAAGGGGGTAAAGCGATATGCTGTTATTTTCTCTGCTCCAAGATTATATAGCCGCTCCATGTATCTCAAGGTAAGCCTTATAGTTCTATCTGTTTCTCCTGGTAAACAATACATTATGTATACGTAAGGTTTTAGGCCATGTTGTTCGAGAAGCTTAACTGCCCGGATTACCTCGCTAGTCGTTGCTGGCCGCGCTAATACTCGTAGAAGATTATCATCGCCTACCTCGGCTCCTAGGTGAACTGATGTACCCTTTAGATACCTTCCTAGGATGCTTGCAACCTCCTCGTCGACTAAATTGGGCTTTACATTCTCTATCATTATTTTTGCTTCTCCTGAGGAAACTTCGGGTATCGAGGTAAGCCGGGCTAATAGCGCCTTAATTGCCTCCTTGTTAGCAGGGGGCTCTCGCGGATTAGTGAGAGGTTTTGGCTCAACCAGCCA
>JALVKZ010000069.1 GCA_027033675.1 Pyrodictiaceae archaeon
TAGATGGATATGGTGGGCGCTACGGCTACGAGACAGAAGCACCCATAGCTGATCGCCTTAGAAGCCTGGATATACACGCAGCAATATCCACGATAACAAGGGTACTAGATACAAAGGGCACAAGAGGCAAGGGAGCCATTGTTCTTGACAGCCTTAACCCGTTCTTCCAGTGGCATGACGCCAACATGGTCTATGACTTCGTCAATATGCTGAGAATACTCATAGCGAAGAAACGAGGCATGCCAGTATTCGCAACGTTACACACACCTACCCAGTTATACGCCGATATAGCTGCAACAATGGAGTACATGGTGGACGTGTTCATAGTCACTAGGTACCACTCAGCAGCCATGGAGGCAGGCTACTCCGTAAAAGAGATACTGATCAAGAAGGCTCGTGGCGTACCCGTAGCCTATGGTTGGGTACCATTCATGATAACCGATAAGGGGCTTGAAGAGGTCCGCATAAGAGTTAGACTACCCAGCCAAGCAGAGACAACTACCCAGCAATGAAGTAGCACTAATTAATACCAGTTAAAACCTATGATCGCTCGCTCTATTACTGGAACACAGTTTTATTCTTAGCGCTATGTAAATCTAGGCTAATTAGTCACTATTTTCAAGCATCCTGGGCTAAGAGGTAGAGGCTCGCAGCGGGTCAAATAAGGATAAACGCTATGTTCCTACTGTCTATCGTCTTAGTGCCATTTTGATCCAAGCAGGCGCTATGGTTGAGGAGGTAAGCGGCCTTGGTGAGACGGATAGCTGTGAGGAAGATATTGACAGCTACTAGGGCTGTGAGAACAACGTACATTATATCGCTTATCTCTCTTGCCTTATCATTAGTCGGTATATTTCTGTACATAATTACTGGCTCTGATGTAATACTAATGGAGGGATTAATCTGGCTTGTAGAAGCTATGTCGTTTGGCGGGTTAGCAGTAGCCCTTAAGATAGCAGCATCACGGGCCCTCATTTATCGCACCAGGTACGAGGTTTTAAGAATAGAGTCGCTAGCCGTCCTAATAACCTCGTTCACAGCTCTTGTAGTAACAGTGCTAGCGATAATAAGGAACATACTTAGTAGCCACGTGGGCATTACTCCAGCGATTTACTCGCTATACCTCTTCACGAGTAGTGCTACCAGCCTTGTACTTGAGAAACTAGCTAGGAGAGGGCTTAGCCAAATAGGGCTAAGAATAGTAAGTATCCGCGCTATAGCGGAGAAGCTAAGCCTAGACTTTGTACTAGAGCTAGCGGGCGGCCTGGCAATAGTCTTGTCCAATCTCCTAAGCAGTACCCTTGTCGAGCAAATAGCCTCGATAATTATGGGCATCTATGTATCTTATGGCGTGATAGGAATAGCTCAGGAAGCAGTATATCACCTCATAGGTATTACTCCGCATCACGTGTACAGGGAGATCAGGGCCAAAGTACTAAGCACTGTTAGGCAAGCCACAAGGTATAGCAGGGTTAGGCGCCTCAAGATAGAGAGCTACGGTACATTCTACGAGGTAGAACTATGGCTAGAAGCACCACCCGGCATAACTCTTGGGACAGCTCATCGCGAGTCAATGCGGATAGCGCGAAAACTAGTACACGAGGTCCCCGAGGTTCTCCGCGCCCTAGTAGTCTTCGTCCCGGCTCGTAGAACGAAGCCTCCACCACGAAGTACGAAGAGATATGCTCGGCGCCAAGTAAGGAGGACAAAGGAGCAGCGTGAGGGAAAAACACGATGAATTAGTTCATTATTCTCCGCTAGGCTGTTATTTAAGCGATGCATTTACTTGTGCTCATTACTTGCTCA
>JALVKZ010000070.1 GCA_027033675.1 Pyrodictiaceae archaeon
AACAATGAGCCGTGTACTAGGCTGTCGGCAGGCTTGGTGCTACTATTTCGTAGTCAACGCTCACATACACTACGTGGCTCCCCCTAATGAGCACTCTCCCGTACTTTACCTTGGGCTCATTAGTGCCGGGTTTGAGCTCCACGCACTCATCAAGAACAAGGTTCATGGTAGAGTCTGTTGCATGGAGTTTGCCAACGTACTCGCTCCCATCCTTGAGCTTGACTAGGACTACGCGGCCTATAGCGTCGCGCAGCATCTTTAGAGGACTTATTGTCCTAACACGCTGGCGCTGAGCCATTGTACTCGCTACACCCCCTCAAAAACCGTGAACTCGCGATGCCATTCCGTAGCCCACTGGTACTGGGCTATAAATTTGTAGCACCTCTCTCCCTCTAGAGACTTATTGGTGGAATAGATAGCCTTGAAGGACTTCACTCTAGGAATACTCCAGGTCGGTGCGGGGCATGATAGCGCCTCGAGCCTCAGCAGGATAAGGAGCGTGCTCGCAAGGTACAATGTAAACGCAGACCTCATATTGCTCCCCGAGTACTCGAACATAAACCCTGTGGGGCTTAGCCGCGAAGAGCTCCTCGATAGAGCCGAGAGGCATGGCGGGTTCTTCACGAGAGGGATAGAGTCTCTAGCAGAAGAGTACGGCGTCTACATACTGGCTGGTATGCTGGAGCGCGAGGGAGACTGCGTCTATAGCTCAGTGCTATACGTCACCCCAGGTGGAGGCTCACGAATAGTCTATAGGAAAAGAATACTATTCGACGCCTTAGGAGTAAAAGAGTCGGAAACCCTATGCAGCGGGAGAAAAGAAGCCCCGATCCTAGGTCTACCGTTCGCGAAAATAGGGCTAATAATATGCTTCGAGCTACGTTTCCCAGAACTAGTGCGGAAACTAGCCCTCCAGGGAGCAGAGCTAGTAGCAATACCAACCGCCTGGTTCGAGGGCCACCTAAAAGAAGACCACCTAATAGTCACAGCGAGATCTAGGGCAATAGAGAACACTATATACCTAGCAATAGCCTCACAATGGGGTACAAGGTTCACTGGTAGAAGCATAGTAGTAGACCCCTTTGGCACAATACGCCTAGACCTAGGCTCAGGAGAGAGGTATGGAGAAGCTTTCATAGAAGATGCCTACCTCGAAGAGGTAAGAGAAAAGCTACCATTACTGGAAATAGCTAAGAAGATAAGCCAGAGCTAGCACCTTAGAACCCAGGGATTAGCAGGCTCCAAGAGACCTTGTCTTTCATGATAAGGTGCCGGCAGGAGGCTCGTGGAGAGATTGATTGGTGGGCCCGCGGGGATTTGAACCCCGGACCTCCGCCGTGTAAGGGCGGCGTCCTAACCAGGCTAGACGACGGGCCCGCCCCTCAAAGACACTCCAGGTATGTAGTTATAGACGGTATGAGGGGTAAGGGGTAAATGCTTTACGGTCTCCTGGGCCTCGGTCGTGGCTTTTTATATAAGTTGTTACATCTCCTTATTAGGGCGAGAGGTAGTGGCCTCGGTTGAGATAGTTAAAGAGATAAAATGCGGTAATAGAGTCATAGTTATTGCTAAGGGTGATATAACGCTTGTTGAGTGCGATGCTGTTGTAAACCCAGCTAATAGCCTCATGATAATGGGGGGTGGTGTTGCTGGAGCTCTCCGCAGGGCAGCAGGGGAGGAGGTAGAGGCTGAGGCAAGGCGCAGAGCTCCTGTACCTGTTGGCAAGGCTATAGCCACTTCGGCAGGAAAGTTAGCACCACGGATCAAGCTCATAATACATGCCCCAACCATGGAGAGACCAG
>JALVKZ010000071.1 GCA_027033675.1 Pyrodictiaceae archaeon
GTATGTGATATATGGTCTCTGTGCAATTGGCTATCTCAGGATCATGTGTGACAATTATTATAGTGTTACCAGCTTTATTTAACTTAACGAAGGTCTCCATAATCACTTTTGCGTTTTTACGATCAAGTGAGCCAGTAGGCTCATCTGCTAGGATAAGGCGAGGCGAACCAACTATAGCCCTCGCTATAGCTACTCGTTGTTGTTGTCCGCCACTAAGTTCTAGGGGTTTCTTGGGGAGCCATGATAGATCTCCTCCCACGCTTAGAAGCGCGCCTATTACCTTTCTTCTTCTCTCTTTGCGAGGTATACCTCGCGGGATAAGGGGTAGTTCAATATTCTCAAAGACAGTTAATCTGTTAATTAAATTAAACTGTTGAAAAACGAATCCAATTAGACGGTTCCGGAGCCTTGCCGTCTCTTTATCTGCTAGCTTGGAAACATCTTTTCCAGCGAGTATAATTTTTCCACTGGTTGGTCTATCAAGTAATCCTATCATGTTGAGAAGAGTTGTCTTACCGGAACCGCTGGGCCCCATTATCGCAACGAAATCTCCCTCGTATATGCTTAGACTTAAACCTCTCAAACCATAGGTTCTAACCTTACCAGTATCATATATCTTGAAAATGTTCTCGAGAATCACTAGTGCTCTCTTCATATATAATTACACCTTGGCTCAGCCAGAGGGTACTATTCTTCATCCCGTATCTGCCCGATAATCCGTCTTCACAGCCAGGGCTCGGTAGCGGAAGGGCTCTATCACTACTCAATGGTAATACCAGTCCTCATAGCCCAGTATCAAAAGATTCGATTTTACTCCCCTCTTTATGTTTCCTTGCTCAATAACCTATTGTATAATACATTGTCTTCTCTGTAGAAGCACGTTCCGTGCCTCAAGGAATCTAAGAAGATCATTGAGATTCTCAGCAAGCTCCTCGGGGGTATTTAGGCCTATATGACCTGCTCCCTTTGAGGCTTGTAGGACGAACCATGCATGCACGAGTCCAGTCAAGTAGGCTAGGACTGGTTTCTCTATGCCTAGTCTTTTCTGATTCTCGTCGAGAATGTACTCAATGGTTACGTACTTATCGGACTTAGTGCCCTGGGCTCTAACATAGAGTATAACACGGTCATTTCTCTTTGGCAGCTTCTCTTCTAACAGTTTTACGAAGAAGTCTCGAGGGGATACAGCGCAGCCTCTAACAACATAGCTACGTGTATCAAGTAACCCCATTCCCTTAAGCATTTTTACAACGGCTACATGCCCTATGTAGCGCAGCGTATACTCAACAAGGTTATCAACATCCCGTAATGTTGATAGAAGCGTTCTTAATCCATCAGTTGGTAGAGCCTCGAACTCTCCAAGTCCTGGAAGAGTTACTCTCTTCATATCATTTATTGGGTCTAAGTAAACGTTTCGGCCGAGAAGTCTCGCTCGAGCTTTTCTTGTGTATTCCTCAAAGAGGTCACTTATAGACCAGGAAGCCACAAGGCCTAGGGGTGTTGTTTGTTTCTCCTCTATACCGCCAACGTAGATTTCAGCGCTATTGCACTTATCCATTTGCTCGCATGCCCTTACGGCCAACATGTTTGACAAGCCAGGTGCAAGCCCCGTATCAACAAAAAGCTTAACCCTTGCCTCCATGACTTTTTCCTTGAAGAGTAGTGGATCACGTAGATAGGATACGTCAACTATTACTGGTATATTTGCACTGATTAGGTTCAAGAGCACATTCTCGGCGACACTGCTTGGTAGCGCTGTCGCTATTATATCGCACTCAGCGGCGACTCTCTCAGCTGCAGA
>JALVKZ010000072.1 GCA_027033675.1 Pyrodictiaceae archaeon
CCGTGGGCCAAGCAGTCTACGGCTACATAGTAAACAATAACTTCCTAAAGCAATATGGTTTGCCAAAGCCAGTGAAGTGGGGCAGTCTCGAAAACCCTGTCTATCTCAAGCCCTTGCTTAGCCACGCCTACACGGTATCCTTTCCGAGGCCCACGAAGAGCGGCACAGCCAGAACAACAATGCACGGCATATTACAGATATACGGCTGGAATGATGGATGGCGCCTACTAACAATCATAGGGATGGAGGCTGGTATTGTTGATAGCTCTGAGAAGGCCAGGGACCAGGCAGCAGAGGGCATAGTAGGCGTGGCACCAGCCTATATAGGCTATGGAATCGAGGCCGAGAAGGAGGGTAAGGGAGCAGTATTCGAGATACCGAGAGGCGAGGGAATAGCCTACATCTCGCCAGCAGCGCTTGCAAAGAAAGCTCCTCACCCAAGAGAAGCACAAGCCTTTATACTATGGCTACTGAGCCCCGACGGCCAGAAGACAATAGCCAGGCTCTTCTACTACTTGCCAGTGCGGAACATTACCGGGATAAGCTGGGTCAAGGAAGTATACCAGAAAATGAAAGGAAACATATTCCAATACAACCGCACACTAGCAGAGAAAGTAGACCTAGCAGCAACAACTTACTTCGAAGCAGCAATAGCTGATAGCGATACCAACGCCCTGCTCAAGGAGATAGGGCAACTAGCAGCACAGCTAATGGAGAAAGGGAAGCTAAGCAAGGACCAGTGGCTGAAAATAGTGGGGCAACTAGCGCCACTAACAATAAAGGATCCATGGACAGGTAAGCAAGTCAAGTTCACACTCGAGTACGCAGAGAAGATAAACAACAAACTCCAAAACAACGCAGACCGGGACAAGTTCTACAACGCTGTCAAATCTGCCGCTATTAACACCTATAAGAAGGTCCTAGAAGAGCTTAAGACCATGAGTTAAGGAAGTAGCAATGAAGTCTAACTCAGTGCTCAAACTAGTAGCCCCGGTACTGATAGTCTACTTAATTGGTGTTTTTGTTCCGCTCTTAGCCCTTCTTACCCCAACTACACTGGCTAGGAGCATTCTCTCCGTTCTACACGAGCCTGGTTTCGCTAAGCCTACCCTTCTCTACTCACCAGTAACAATTATCCGTGAAAATCACACTAAGATGGTCGTACTTGATTTCCCCCTCATAGGCTCTTTGTGGCTCACGCTACTAGTGGCATTCATTGCATCAATATCCTCGTTTTTATTAGCGTATATAGTCCTAATACCAGCTGTACTGTATAGACATATTACACGCATATCATTGTTTCTAGCTCTCATAGGGCTCCTGCCATATCCTTTCATAGAGGCCTACGTGGTACAACGAGTATTTGATCCGAGAATAGGCCTTGTTAATACATTATTGAAGGAGCTCGGATTAATCGTTGTAGTCAAAGGCGCCATGGGTGTACTGATATATCAAGTACTGGTGTTTACTCCCGTGATTTTTGTGATACTTCTTAGCTACGTGTACTCGTTGCCCAGGGAGCAACTAGAAGCAGCTCTACAACTGGGGGCCCGTGGAGCAAGCCTCGCGAGACTAATCTATAGAGCCGCTAAGCCAGCTATAATAGCGAGTTTATCACTAGTCCTCGTCCTAAGTATAGACGATGTAGCTGGCCCACTGGTATTTGAACAAGATCCAAGCGCCCGTAGCCTACTAGCCTATAGGGCTTACACATACTTCCTTAACTCCGTCTACGGAGGCTTCTCCTATACAGCACTTGGGCATGCAATAGTATTGCTCCTGCTATCAGTGCTCATATTCGCGATTAGTTATAGAAGTATAGCTGAGACATATCGTGGAATAACCTCAGGGCGTGAAAGAGCAGGTCTTCTCCCCCGACTAGACCGGGCTGGCGTACTAGGTCTTGCAATAGTCATAGCTTTCTTAGGGCCATCGGCTTTCTTGAAAATCCTTTGCGTTGCCTATGGGTTCTCATCGGAATGGGTTGCATCCCCACTGCCGAGCCCAGGGCTTCACCAGCTCCATCTTCTCTCCTCATCGCCAGACATACTCAGGGCAGTTTTGAACAGCTTCCTCTACACAACAGTATCCATTTTCCTTGTGCTTATTCTCTTGTCACCAGCAGCCTATACTATTGCACGGCGACTGATTAGGGCCATCGGCCTCCTAGACGTGGCCATAATGTCGACAATAGCTATCCCTGGAATAGTGCTTGCCTATGCCTACTACCAGTTCTTCACAAGTGTTGCTGGCCCGGGCTCTTTTCTATCACCTATAGGCTCACCCTGGCTCTACCTGGTACTAGGCTATGTGGTTAGAAGGGCACCACTATACTACAAGCCGCTATCAGCCCTAGTCTCGTCCCTACCATTAGAATTGGAGGAAGCAGCAAGAAACCTTGGAGCAAGCCTAGCAAGGATATACAGATCCATAGTGGCGCCGACTATAATTAGGAGAGGGGTAGGCATAGCGGCATTCACGTCTCTCAGCATAGCATCGGAGGTAAGCCTATCAATAACAATAGGGGGGCTAGGAGGCTCTAGCGGAGCCAATCACCCAGCACCGCTAACGAACCTCGTAGCGAGCTACATAAGCTTCAGCGGCCTAGCTTATGCAGGTGCCCTAGCACTTGCTCTGACACTGCTCTATGCCCTAGCAATCCCGGTTACGATTATCCTAGTTAAACTAGTCTCCGCGCTTCATAGGTAATGCTAATAGCTCGCGTCGCCTCCACGCCCGCAGAGCCGTCTCAGCCACAGTCCATGGCTCAGAGACATATGGTGCTCTGGGCAGCTCGTCTCTCCACAAGCGCCTCATATAATCCACAACAGTGCTTCTCTCTAGTTCGCTCTCGCTCCTCTCCGCTATTAGCTCCTTTGCGTAGAGGAGGGGCTTCGCCATCTTTGCGGGGAATCTCCAGAGATGCTGCTCCCTGAACGTCTCGTAGCTTGTCCAGCTATACCACTTTCTCCAAGTC
The DNA here is from genome assembly GCA_027033675.1 of Pyrodictiaceae archaeon. Classification (GTDB taxonomy): domain Archaea; phylum Thermoproteota; class Thermoprotei_A; order Sulfolobales; family Pyrodictiaceae; genus Pyrofollis. The sequence continues at coordinate 2,978 of JALVKZ010000072.1, forward strand.
TTCTCGAACACCCTCTCTATGAGCTCTGGGTCCTCTAGCACAGGTATGTAGTGGAACTCGTAGAGTACGCGGTAAGGGCATAGGTCGCAAGCAACTCTTGGCGAGCCCTCCAAGTAGGCTGGGTGAATGAGTCCGCTTTCCCTAACAATGCTTATTATGTCTAAGAGGCTGAGCATATAGGTCGGCCTAAACTTTCTACCAATAAGTATTATCCTCGCGGCAGCAGCCTTTGATAACCTCTCAAAGCGCTTAGGGGACTCAGTAAGCCTGTCACCCACTACCTCGATGACCCTTGGATCCTCCTTGAGAACCCTCCTCATCGGCTTCGCCTTGTACATCGTACAGTAGCGATACCCTCTTCTCGGCATACCTTTCCATTTAAGAAGAGCCTTCATATCCCTCCTCGGGGCCTCAACGAACTCTATCTCAACTCCGAGCTTCTCCGAGACCATCTCAACGAACCGCACACTACGCGGCGACTCAAGGAACGGGATATGAATATACATCACGTGCAAACGGAAATCAACGTATTCCTGGAGCTTGAGCAAGACAAGCAGGGCTGCGAGAGAATCCTTGCCACCACTAAAACCCAGGAGAACACGTCTACCACGAACCTCCCTGCCAACAAGCCGCGCAAGCCACTCAGCATACCCATCTAGGCTCTCCACGATCCGTGCATGGACATAGGGAGGAGCCATAACCCATGAACGAACCGGGGCAAACCCCTCGCCGCCAGTGCCGCGAACGATAAGCGAGCCACGCTTATCAAGCCACTCAGTCACGTCAACAGCACGGTCAACACTAACCCATAGATAGTAGCGACATCCCCTGCCACGCCTACAAATAAGCGTAGCATCGCCACCACTACCAATAACACCGACAAGCTCGCCTCTCTTAACCAATGGATACAGCTCGGTCATAACCCCTATGCCCCGAAGAGTATCCCGCTAGTCGCCCCCTATCCCGTGCTAGCCCCCAAGCCTCTACACCCCTTATAGCCTCGCTGACTATAATCTAGGAAACCAATGCATTAAAGGACAAGCCCTGCATGCCTAGGGTACGGCCCTGGTCCTCTATTAGGGAAAGGCTCAGATATACAGGGGGCGGTCTCCTCACAACCCTGGTGCTCTGCGGCGACTCAACCCCTCATCACAGCGCTAGCTTATTTCAAGGCCTAGAGCGGCTCTATCCTCTCCCTGGGGGCTACTACACCAGGGTCCTCAATAATTTAGTGGAGTGCATTGATGAAGCCATGTTGAGAATACTTGTCCGTGCAGGTAAGGATGCGGCCGCTGTGCGTGCAGCCCTAGAGAGGTTCTACCAGGGCTGGGGCATAGATGTAGATACTCTGCGTGGTGTTCGCAGCGTAGATGACATGCTTGCCCGTATCTGGGAGTTCTTCGACAAGGATCCCCATAGACTAATGATTCTTCTCCTAGGACGCGAGGATGCAAACAAACTCCATGAGATCGAGAAGAAGGCTCCTCCAACGCTCTTTGCGCATGTCGTTCCACGTAGCAAGGTTAGGAATGCACGACTAGAACTAATCGCGGCAGAGATAGCAAGGGCCCGGGCCAAGATAAGGCTACGCGTGGAGTGGGATAAGGAGAGGAGGGTCTTTGTCTTCATAGGGCGCGGCGAGCCCTTAGAGAGGCTTAGCTATGAGCCTAGCTTCGAAGCCTTCATAGGCGTCGGTGCTTTCCCGCGCCTAGTCGAATTGCTTAGCGGTGAGCGTATCGGTGAGAACCCCCTGGTACTCCGTACTCATGGAGGCCTCCACCTCGTCTATAATGGGCCCAGTGTGCGTGCCGAGCTCGAGATAAGCGACACCGAGCTCGCGCCAAGGGCCCGAATACTGGGCGGAGAAGCCTTAGACGTGAGCCTTAACTCGCTTATCGAGGCTAATCGCGGCTATATCGGTGTCCTCGAGGAGGCCTCGGCCCAGTTCCTTAGAAGCCTCGGCGAATTCAATACAGTCATAGTGCCATGGAGTGGTGGAAAGGATAGCACAGCCGCGCTACTATTAGCCATCAAGGTCTATGGAGTAGAGAGGGTTACTGCGCTCTACGTGGACACCGGCACAGAGTTCCCAGCCACGAGGCACTATGTACGCCAAGTCGCGGACAAGCTAGGCATAAGGCTCGTAGAAGCCTATGCTGGCCTAGACAAGGCGCTGAGAAACGGGATGCCCCTACCAAGCCACGATAACCGATGGTGTACGGGGCTCAAAATAGAGACCATTGAGCGCAAGGTGCGCGAACTAGCACGGGGACGAACACTCCTAGTGATAGGCGACAGAGACGCGGAGTCGCCTAGGCGGAGTAACAGGCCACCAATACGCCCAGGTCCATCAAGCAATGTCTTGGCTGTGGCCCCTCTCAAGCTATGGAGCGCGGCCCATATACAGCTGTACATCCTATCAAAAAGCCTACCTCTTAACCCCATGTATCTAGCAGGCTTCTATCGCATAGGCTGCTACATGTGCCCAGCCCTACGTAGTTGGGAAATACTATCTCTCAGCACTGATGCGAAGACATACATAAGACTACTCAGG
>JALVKZ010000073.1 GCA_027033675.1 Pyrodictiaceae archaeon
CGGACTTAGCCATAACGAGCCCCTCGTTCGCCCGAGGTTTAGAGAGAGCCCCGGGTAGGGTCTTAGCGATGCCTTTCTATCAAAAAGCTAACGTTACTATCGGGGCGCCAGGCTATCATCATAGTCCCTTTAATCCAGCACTATTCAGCCTCTAGTGTAGTCCTCATTTTAGCGCATTAGAGGGAGTAAAGGATTATGAATGACGGCAATTCGTCTCCCTGCTCATTCGCCGCCAAGGCGGCGGTGTTGCAGGGGCCCTAACCCCCAGTAAATATAACAATATAATGTACTTTTAATGGCAAGATTATTGCCTAGGTATAAGCTTTGCTATAAAGAATCCCTGGGTATCGTGAAGATGCGGGAAAAGTCTCTTGACGCGCTTTGAGACGGGGTAGAGAGCATAGCCAGGCGAGCCCGGGATTCTAGGGGTTTCTAGTGCATCGAAATGCTCCTCAACTATTTCTTCGCCTTCAAAGGGGAGTATACTACATGTTGCATAGACTGTTTCCACGCTATACCGTATAGCTGACCGTAGCATTCTTGTCTGTATTTGTGGGAATTGTGCTACCCAGTTAATATTCTCTAAGTGAACCTTTATGGCCGGGTCCTTTCCCATAGCACCGCTGCTTGTGCACGGAGCGTCTAGTATTATCTTATTAGGTTTCCTTGACAGATAGAAGTGTATAGAATCGGCGTTTACTAGCTGAATTTTCGAAAGATCTACTCCTAGAAGTTTTAGGACTCTCCGCGTTCTCTTTATCCGCTCCCTTGACACATCAATAGCGATTATTGCGGCCTTATTATTCGTTAGTTGCATTATGAGGCTATCCTTTATGCCAGGTGCCGCAGCCATGTCTAGTACCAAGTCGCCCTCGGAGGGCTCGAGTGCTTCTACCACTAGCGCAGAGGCCTTGTCCTGGAAAACTATCTCGCCTCGCCACATCTCCTCCAAGTGATGTAACGGCTCGTTGTAGTCAACTACTTTCAGCATGTATGGTACATCAGGGTCTCTTTTAACTACGACGCCTTTCTCTAGCAGCCTCTCAGTTATAGTATCAACGTCGGTTCTTAGCGTGTTGACACGTATCCACCACTTTTCCTCGTTCAGCTCCGAGAGAAGCCTCTCAGCCTCCTCGCGGGATAAAAACTTAAGAAATACATCAACGAACCATTCAGGGAAGGAATACTTTATTGCTAATAGCTTGGACTCCTTCTCAATACCATCTAGTAGCTCGTCAATACTCTCAATTCTTCGCGGAAGAGTCCTCAAGAGACGTCTCCTAAGCCTTTCAACACCATCAGAATAGCCCGCCAAGTACTCCCTCTCAGCCCCCCTGAGAACTAGCCATAGCCTAACCATTCTCTTGGCGCTACCACGCTTACCGTAAACAACAGCTTCTGCGTGACGAAGCATATAGTAATCAACTATGACGTCACGCGAGACCTTATATAGGACTTTGAGCGGTACGTGGTTAACTGCCTTTCGATACTCTCTTAGGACTTGCTGGAACGCCCTATCATGGCTCACCTTCTTGTCCATAACCACGTGGAGAGTTTTCGCAGCAAAATCCACTATGTACCGTATAGCCCTGTCCACGAGGCGCCAACCCTTCCCAGTCCATACCTCCTTTCCAGCAAAGCATAGGGAGAAAATCCCCCTCTTATCTACATTATCTACATGATGATACTGTGATTAGTGATGATAGGTGGGCTTACCAGAGCTCGCTAGGTGCAGCGATGAAGAGTGTGGCCGTATCTGATAATATCATAGAGTAGTTCGTGCAGATAGCGAC
>JALVKZ010000074.1 GCA_027033675.1 Pyrodictiaceae archaeon
CCCGCGACAGCTGCCTCATGAAGGACTAGGACCTGGTCGCATAACTCGATTATGAAGCGTGCGTGAAGGTGGCCCTCGGGTACGAATGCTATCACTCTTTTCACGCACTCATTCGGATAGAGCTTTGATTCCAAAATCCTCTGCCCTCTCCTCTAGTCGACTTAAAGGGCTCGTTCCTAGATAAGATATGCTGTAACCTCTGCCGCGTTACGGTTTCAGTATTAGTCATGTAAGTAAGGTTTAAATACCACTCTAGACATGAGCGTCTAGACCAGCCCTTAACCAGTACACCCTACTACTCTACACCCCTATGGGTGCTGGGGGGTGTCCCTGATGCGCCAATGGAAATAAGTGGGGGTGAGCTTGATGCGCCAATATCGATAACCCTTGTAGAACAAGGCCTACAACGTTTTTGTGCTAGAGGGGCGAGGAGAAGGCATTCACGTCGAAGTCCTTACCGTATCTCTTCTACCAACAGTACATATCCTAGGTGGTAGTCATGCCTATGAAGCCCTATATGTTACAGCCTAGTATAGAGTCTGCTCCACGCGAGAAGATAGAGAAGATACAGCTAGAGAGGCTACGGCTAACCGTGAAGCGTGCGTACGAGAACGTGCCGCTCTATAGGAAGAGGATGAAGGAGGAAGGGATAAGCCCTAACGATATACGGAGCCTAGAGGATGTAAGGAAGCTCCCCTTCACCTTTAAGGATGATTTGCGCAGAGAGTATCCCTTTGGGTTGCTAGCTGTCCCTCTTAGCGAGGTACTAGAGGTTCACGCTAGTAGTGGCACAACAGGCAGGCCCACCGTTGTAGCATATACGAGGAGGGACCTAGAGAACTGGGCAGAGCTCATGGCACGTACACTTGCCGCTGGAGGACTAGCTCAGGGGGATGTACTATACTCTACGCTTAATTACCACTGGTTTACCGGAGGCCTGGGATTCCATTATGGAGCGATGCGCCTAGGAGCCACGATAGTGCCTGCTGGCCCGGGTTACACGAGGCGCCACGTGCAAATGATACGCGACCTAGGAGCTACTGCTCTTACATCTGTTCCCAATTATGCGATAAGGCTCGCTGAGACTGCGCTAGAGATGGGGATTGACCCAGCACGCGATACCGGGGTTAGGCTCGGGTTCTTCGGGGCAGAGATGTGGAGCGATGAGATGAGGAGGAGGATTAACAAGCTATGGGACATGGATAGCTACGATGTGTACGGTATGAGTGAGCTCTATGGCCCAGGCACAGCTGTTGACTGCCATGTCCACGAGGGGCTCCATGTATGGGAGGATCATTACCTAGTCGAGGTTGTTGATCCTAAGACTGGGGAGCCTCTCGAGCCCGAGGAAGAAGGCGTGCTGGTTGTCACACCGTTAACTCATGACGCTATGCCGCTGATAAGGTACTGGACTAATGACTTGACGTTCATTCTTGATGCGAGGAGCTGTGACTGTGGAAGAACAATGAGGAGGATTGCCAGGATTAAGGGGAGGGCAGACGATATGCTGATAATCAATGGTGTCAACGTGTTCCCGCAGACAATAGAGATGACTGTGTTATCGGAGCCACTAGCTGCTCCCTATTACCAGATAATAGTTGAGCGCGAGGACTCAATGGACAGGCTCACCGTTGTAGTAGAGGCTGCTAAGAGGCTGAGTGATGAGGAGAAGAAAGAGCTGGCTAGTAGGCTGCAGGAGAGGCTAAGGGAGGCAATCATTGTGAATCCACGAGTAGTTATCGTTGACCCTGGCGAGCTTCCGCGCGGAGAGGGAGGAAAGGCCAAGAGGGTTATCGATAAGAGGGGTGAGTAAGGGATGGTAATCGTTGCAATAGTTATCGGCCTGCTACTCGTTGTTGCTGGGTTCGTTTACAGCCTCTTACCAGTAGAAGAGGAGGAGAAGTGAGCCGCTATGCCTCCACCTCCCCTAGATACGGGCAGCGTTGTTGCAGCGTATCTAGCTGCTAGCCTTGCTATCGGTGTTGCTGTTAAGGACAAGGCTGCAACGCTCAAGGGCTTCCTAGTAGCCCACCGGTCTATGAGGGACTGGATGCTCGCATTTACCTTCGGCGCTACATATTTCTCAAGCGTAGTAATGATTGTTGGAAGCTCGTGGGCGTATGCCTGGGGCCCTTTATCCCTAGTAATACCCTTAGCAAACATAGCGATAGGAGCCTTACTAGCCTTCATTGTGGTTGGTGAGCGCGTTAACAAGCTAAGCAGAAGGTATGACGCACTAACTATACCGGAGCTAGTAGCTAGGCTGCATGGCGAGGAGGGGCTTCAGAAGCTACTAGGCGTAATAGTGTCCCTCGGCTTACTACTGTACCTCGTCACAGTGGCTGGTGGTGTAGCCGTTGTACTTAGTAGTGCTCTCCACATAGGGCTAGGAGTCTCAGCAGCCATTATAGCTGCTGTGCTCGCTGGCTACGTAGCCCTCGGCGGCATGTACAGCGTTGTTCTAACCGATGTACTCCAGGGAGTAATAATGGCTAGCATAGTTGGTGTTGTAGCCTTCCTAGCTCTAGGTAAGGCGGGGCCAGCTAGCCTAGACTCCGTGGCAGCTAAGCCGCCGAGCACACTGCTCATAGTTGACTTAGCGCTGCTTACGAGCCTAGCTGTGTGGGGGTTGCCCCAGCTACTCAATAGATTCTATACTGTTCCGAGCACACGTGCTGTTCGGCGAGCAACAGGGTTAGCAACGTTCTTCGCATTCATAGTTGCTCTTGGCTCTTTCCTAGCAGGGCTAGCTGCTCATCAGTTAGCGTCACCGAGTAAGCCCATAGATGCACTACCATCGCTTGTAGCGAGCCTGCTCGGTGAGCCAGGGCTAGCCATACTTGCTGCCGCCGTGCTCGCAGCAGCAATGAGTACAGCTGACTCAGTAGCACTTACAGCCGCTAGCGCAATAGTATATGACGCAATTGGTAGCCGTGATCCTGGCAAGCTTAGGGTCGCCAGTGCGGGGATAGTAATGGCTGCAACACTCGCTGCTATAGCCGTACTCTCTCTCCCCAAGACCATCTATATGGCGCTAACTGGTGTATTCAAGGCTGGGTGGAGCCTCACAGCTGGCGCATTGTTGGTGCCAATATTAGCAGCTATAATGGGTCACCGAGACCCCGTAGCCGCGAAGGTCTCAGCAATAGCTGGCGCGACAGCTGCACTCACAATAACAGCGACTAGAGTAGCAACCAGTCTCGCCCATGTAAAGCCGCCTATAGCGCTACTTGATGTCTTCATGCTGAGCTTCACGATAACGATAACTATCTCCGCTATAGCCTACATTGCTACTAGTCTCGCGAGGAGGGCCTCTGCATAACCTTTCTTCTCTGACTGGTTTCTCTTACTCCTATTTTGGGGCATATGTCTCGTAGCGGGCACTCATTGCATAAGGGGTTACGGGCTCTACAATACCTTCTCCCAAGCGCTATTATGAGGCGGTGGGCCTCCTCGCTTCTCTCTGGCCCAAAGAACCTGAGAAGCGCCTCTGAGACCTCTTGGTATCCTGCACTAGGTGGTACAAGGCCCCAGCGCTTAGCTATTCTCATAGCATGCGTATCGACCGCGAATACTGGTGCCCTTCTCTTAACTGAGAGGAAGACATCAGCTGTTTTCTCGCCTACACCGGGTATGGAGAGGAGGAATTTCCTCAGCTCCTTCCAAGGCATTTCTAAGAGTATGTGCTCGCCACCTGCTTCAATTATTCTCCGGGCAGCCTCCTTTAGGCTCCTGGCCTTCTGGTTCGGCAACCCAGCCGGCCTTATCGCTTCAACTAGCTTCTCGAGAGGAGCCTCTAGGATTGCCTCCGGCGAGACACCTATGCTCTCCCGAAGCCTGTAATACGCCTTGATGGAGTTCTTGTCGCTCGTGTTCTGGCTAAGTATTATAGCTACTAATACTGCGAATGGATGCTCTTCTCCGTCAAGCTTATCGGCTACAAGCACAACGTATTCGCGCCAATTAGGGCTGAGGCTTTTCTCAAGCCTCTTATATACCTCTTCGCTGCTTGCTTGCTCAGCTATGCTCTTCACGACTATGCAGCCCCTAAGCAACCATATCATCATTAACCGGTGTTAATAATGTTTTTCTCGGCCGGGATGACGAGGCATGAATAATCAAAGGAGGCTGCAACAACTAACTCTAATCCGTAGAGTAAAGGAAGGACGCACGAGGATCCACTAGTAACCAACGAGAAATAACCGGGAACATAACTAGAGCCGCCATTATATAGCGGCCTCTGCAACAACCCCATAACCCTATTAATGCTGTTCATCCAAAGCACGTACACCAAGCACGGAAAGGCACCTATCGACAGGAAATCGATGCAATCATTGAAATCAAAGACAACGCTAATCGTGGACTATGTGAGGCTCGAGTACCCTCATAGCCGCGTACTATGTCTCGGCATTAACGCCGAGGCAGTAGTGCCTAGCAATAGAGGGAAGACAACAATGCCGCGAGGGTAGAATAGAGGACAACAAGGAGTTAGGATTCATCATTCCTACTCTTGTTAAGTGTACGAGTCTCCTCCTCACCAGTTTCCTCTAAGGACTGAGACTCCTCTGCTACCGGAGCTCTCCTCCTAACCCGAAACATGTAGTATAGGGCAAGGAAGACTAGGGGCGCTACTAGGGCGACAATACTATTCTCCATATACGCGGCTGCTGCAACGACGCCTAGCGTCGACAATACTATGAGGCTTGTTTTCTCGGAGAAGGCTATAAGTGATACGCTTGCCGCTAGCAGTGAAGGTGATGGAGCTGCCGCAAGGCCTAGTCTCACAAAGGTATCCCTTAGTATTGTTACTAGGATCCCCGCCGCGCCCGCGGCAACTAGTACCGCCAGATGACTCTCTATGTAGCTAGGCTTTATTACGAGCACCAAGGCCGCTACATAGCCCGCTAAGAAGCCTGCTATGAATTCCCTGTTTTTCCCGGCAAGGCCTATGCTTGGTAGTGGTAAGAGTAGGCCGGAGACAAGGCCATCTATTAGCCCTGGCCTCTCGATTATTGTGAGCAGCGCCGCTATAGGGGCGAAGAGCGCTACTGGAGACGAGGTAGAAGCTACGCCAGCAGGAACCCAGGTAGCTATTTGGGCTCCCAGCCCTCTCAAGCTACATGGGCTCGGACCCTTTACTCGATAAGCTATTGCCGAGTAGAGGAGCCAAGTAGCGGTAATTACTAGTAATTTTGCTACCTTACTGCCTACAGTGCTGTATACATAGGTGCTTATGGGCTCGATGCCGGGGATTAGCGGGCTCAACGGGTATAATCCGTATAGCCATAGGCCGAGGCCTAGCCCGATAGTGACTAGTATTACAGGGAGCCAAGAACGGGCCGCGGGAGAGCACGCGCACTCCCCTATAGGCTCTTTAGCGAACTCATCTGCTGCAACCATGTAGGCATAGTAGGAGGCTAGTACTGTCCCAGCTAGTATCGAGAGCTGGACTCCATAGAAGCTGTAGAGCGTGTGGTTGCCAGCGAGGTAG
>JALVKZ010000075.1 GCA_027033675.1 Pyrodictiaceae archaeon
TCCTTGCACCAGTCATCGTATAGGAGGGCGGTTCGTGCAAGCCCTGAGCCATCATAGAAGAACTTGACAAGGTTTGTACGCAGCCATTCAGTATCCATGCCGCGATAGCGGGTAATGCTTTCGATAGCCTCACCTAGTTCTTTAACAGAGCTTATAGCATACGCGACACGTGCACGAATAACTAGCTCTCCTTTGCTCTCTAGCTCCTTGTAGGCATTTAGAATACTCTTAAATGCCTGGAAAGTACCAGTATCCTCTACAGCGGTGAAGCCTCGCTGAACCCAGATGCGTTGTGCCTTCGAAAGACCCCTAGCCCAGTCATTATGGTTGGGTGGAGGCATCTTCTCTAATACAAGGCTCATGGCAGCATCATAGAGTATGCCAGTGGGTTCTCCCTGCTCGTCTCGGTCTATAAGCCCGCCTGGAGGGCTACGGGTATGCCTGGTTATGCCTGCTCGTCGAAGAGCCTCGGTGTTGGCTATTACTAGGTGGCCGCTAGCATGTTCAACTATAACAGGTTTCGAGGGAGCAACCTCGTCTAGATCCCATCTGGTTGGCAGGCGTTTCTCTCGTAGCTTGGACTCTGAGAGCCCGTATACATATATCCACTCTCTGCTATTCAGCTTCGAGCGTATTAGGTCTAGGAGCTCTCCTATACTGCCTACATGGGATGCATCAATTCCTATCTCCATGTATAGGCCTGCGAGAGACATGTGGCAATGTGCGTCTATGAGCCCTGGGGTCACTAGTTTTTGTCCAAAATCCATTATCTTGGCGTTAGTGGTTCTTCTCTTTGCCTCCGAGAAGGAGCCAACGAATACTATGGTGTTGTCCCTTACGAGTATGGCTTCTTGGAGCGAGTTGTTGGCTTTACCTGTGAATATGGTGCCTCTGATTATTAGCTCCACGAGGAGTCTCCTCTTTGGAATATATTCAGATATGTTCAGTTAAATTTTTATCCAGCCATCCTAGAGACATTACATACGGTGATAATGGTATGTCCAAAGCACTTTATAAACTTCTTGTAAGTATTCTAATATTGTTATTCCTCGTAGCGCCGTTATCACCGCTACTAGGCCCGGTAGCATCAATAGCTAAGGCCTCTAGTCAGCCAAAGTGCGTTAGGCTAGCTGTCGCAGAGGAAATATCGTCTCTTAACCCCCTGGTTGGTAACTCGCTTGTTGACTGGTTCATATTTAACCTCATATACGATAAGCTTGCAATATACAGTACAAACCTAACTCCTATGCCATGGCTGGCTAAGAGCTGGGAGATAAAGCCTGACCATAAGACCTGGATTCTACACCTTGTGAGGAACGCCACTTGGCAGGACGGCGTACCCTTTACAGCCGATGACGTCGTATTCACTATTAATTATATTAAGCAGCATAAGGAGATTTGGCTCTGGCAAGACGAGGTCCAGTATATCGAGAGCGTTAAGAAACTCGACGACTATACAGTCGAGATTAAGACCTCTATACCAGTAGCTAACCTACCCTGGTACGTATTTCCAAGACTACCCATACTGCCCAAGCACATATGGGAGAAGATAACAAATCCAACAAAGTACCCGAATACCAAGCCCGTGGGTAACGGACCGTTCATACTAGAGGAGTATAAGCCCGGCGAGTACATAAAGTTCGTCGCGAACCCTCATTATTGGCGCGGGAAACCTAAGGTTGATTGCATTATTGCCAAGATAGGCCTTACACCGGATACAGCGTTCCTTGAGCTCAAGAAGGGCGAGCTAGACATAATGGTTCTCTCACCAGAGTACGT
>JALVKZ010000076.1 GCA_027033675.1 Pyrodictiaceae archaeon
TTTCAGTGATGAGCCTCCCAGGCTTCGGCAGGGCCATTGACCCAGGGCTACTCCTTGGCTTATACTATTACTCGTTACTAGTCATAATATTGGCCGCGGCCTTCATAGTGGCTAGAATAGTGCAGGGCTACAGTTTGCTCGCCGCGAAGTACATAGTGATGCTAACGCTCCTAGATACATTCATAATGCTGCTCTCGCCAAGGATAATGGGCTAAGAACTAATAAATAGTAATAGAAACCGGAACAAATATGTCCTCTTTGACAAAAACGATAAATCCTGGCAATAATGCTCCTGGGGGAACCGGGAATAATCTCCGAGAAACTATTATCATTATAGATGCGTATAGTACCGTGTCTCGTCGCCCAGTACTTAGCTAGGGGTGATGGCCCCGGACTCTCTTGTCTGTGACTTGTTCGAGGTGCTGCTCTGTGGGCCAGAATACTAAGGAGAAGGGATACAAGGAGCGAAGAGAAGAAATCAACATGTTTGCGCCACAGCTCTCGCGTATAGAGATAATCCCGAGCGGTATTAGTGGGCTTGACCGTCTCCTTCTCGGGGGCTTTATGAAGGGAGCTATCATCCTGGTTGCTGGTAACCCTGGTACAGGCAAATCTACTCTCGCAGCTAAGTTTATCTATGAGGGCCTTAAGCGCGGTGAGCCAGGAATTTATGTGAACTTTGTGGAGCCCCGACAAGACTTTTATGCCCACATGGAGAGCCTCGGAGCTGATTTCGAGAAGTACGAGAAGCAGGGCCTATTCCGCTACGTGGAGGCGCTAACCATAGCTGATGACGAGGCTCTTGCGCAGCAACTAGAGGACATAATAGGTATGGCCATGGATATGAATGCTAAGCGGCTCGTGGTAGACAGTGTTACAGTAATGCTACAGATCCTAGGAAAACAAAAGTCCCGGATACGCGAGCTACTACAAAACTTCTTCGTGAACGGTCTCAAGCCACTAGGGGTCACAAGCATATTGGTGGCAGAGCATCCATACGGAGCAAAAGTCGTCGGAGAGGGTGTTGAGGAGTTCGTCGTCGATGCTGTAATTATTCTGCGTACTGAGATGAAGCGTGGGAAACCGCTGCGTGTAATGGAGCTAAGAAAGGTGCGGTGGGCTCCTATACGTTTCTCCGAGGTAACGTTCTATATAAGACCGTATCAGATGATAGACATAGTGCTCCCCGAGGAATTGGAGGAAATCCCGCCGCCCGATTACTCGATGCTCTATAATCTGTGCAACCCCTTCATCTACGGCTCGAGAACTAATCCACCCATACTAGTGCTCAACATGCCCTATATGAGGAGGCGCCAGGTCTTCGAGGAGATATGCCCATACCTTGTATTATCGCGTGATGCACAGATAGCCTTAGGCCTAGATACCACTATAAGTAGTAGGTTTCTCGTAACCCTCCTAGCTGGCTTAGAGAGGGCAATGCGCGGAGTAAGGGTCCTAATAATTAGCTTCAAGACAGGGGCCCCAGTGCTTCGTGAGACTATAGAGTGTCTGGCGAAGCAGCTCTCCAAGCAACTAGGCTCACGTAATGGCGGAGCAGTGCAAGTGCTCTCGCTTAATCCCAGCGGCTATACTGCTCACGAACTCCTCCTCCTCATGCGGTTCGCAATAGAGCATTATAAACCCGACATCCTCATGGTTGAGGGCATGGAGCTTCTTGGAACGCTTTATTCACGCGAGGAGCTCTTACCAGAGCTCTATAACTTCATATTGTGGAATAAGAGGAGACGCGTACTCGGTGTCTATATCTACACGG
>JALVKZ010000077.1 GCA_027033675.1 Pyrodictiaceae archaeon
GGAGGCTGTTCCAGGCGTTGTCTTTGTCTGTACAACCGTCTTCACGGTAGTGGTTACCTTCGGCACGGTGATCGTCTTAGGCGGCATGGTTACTGTTACTCCCCAGTACTTCGGGTTAGGCACTACCGCTCCAATCCTTATCATGAATGCTAGCGCGTCTAGGTGCCCACCGGCAGCGTTCTGCCACAGCATGTAGTTCGGCTTAATGCTTGGATCAGGCCATATGAAGTGCTCCTTGTTAGCAAATATTACTAGCCTCTTCTCGGCTATCGGGTACTCTGGTAGATAATAGTTAGCTGCGTATGCTAGCTTCATTGCTGCTTCTCTCTGTGCCTTCTTATCGAAGCTCGTAGCTAGTACCTCCACCAGCTTCTTGACATCAACCTTCTCCTTGAAGTATGGCAGGTATAGTACTGTTGGGAAGTTTGCTCCCTGCACAACAGTCCTAGGCCTATTGTTGACCTCGATCCACATCCTCTCAAAGGCTGCCCATGGATATATCATCCAGGCGCCGAAGAAGTCTATGGCTATGTCGTAGTGGCCTCCAAGGTACCACTGGTCGCTCCAATAGCTCGGTGACTCCGGTGTTCTTAGCTCTACCTCGATGCCGAAGGCCTTGAGCTCGTTGGCTACCTCCTGCATAGCGGATACCCAGTCAGTCCAGCCGCCCGGTGCTATCAGTGTTAGCTTGAAGGGCTTACCGTCAGGTGTGTACCACTTGCCGCCTTTCTTTGTGAATCCTACTGATTCGAGGAGCTGAGCCGCCTTAGCAGGGTTGTACTCGTACTTGTTTAGTACACCTGCTGATATGAGGTCGCTTATCCAGTCGCTTGATAGCTTTAGAAGCCCTGTGGGGTACTCTACTGGGTCGAAGAGTCCTGCGCCAGCGGCATCTGCTACCTTCTTCCGGTCAATAGCGTATGCTATTGCCATTCTTACTTCGCGCTTCTGTAGCCACTTGTTATTGAAGTTAAATACTAGCGCGAAACCGGATAGGTCATATATCTTCACTATCATCGTGAATGGCTTCTTTAGTAGCTCGTTCATCACCTCCGGCGGCATCATGAAGACGTCGTAGTCTAGCTTGCCTGCGCGGTAATAGTCCCAGCCCACCTGGTTACTAGTAATGTAGGGCATCACTATCTCGTCTATCATAACCTTGTCTGCTGCCCAGTACTTCTTAAACTTCTCTAGTATAACCTCTGAGGGCGTTATCTTGACGAACTTGAAGGGCCCCGTACCTATTATCGTCTTCGGCTCAAACTTTATGAGATCCTTGAGGACGGTCTTCGGGTCCTCGCCCTTAGCTATTCTCTCGGCAAACTTGCCGTAGATGTGATAAGGCCCTACTATGCGGCCGTCCTTGAACAATAGGTAGTGGAGTAGGAGATATGCCCACTTCTTCACCTTGAACTCGACGGTGTAGTCGTCGAGGCACTTTACATCAGATATGTATTTCCACACTGGCCGGTTCATAGCCTTATATATCATGAATGTCGTCCATACATCCTTACAAGTGAATGGCTGGCCATCGTGCCAGTAGACTCCCTTCCTTAGGTGGACTATCACTACTCCCTGATCCTTCTTGAGCTCCCAGGATGTCGCTAGCTCGGGTACGTACTCGTTTGTCATCTTCATCCAGAACGCTAGTCTCTCATACACGAGGCTCCCAGGGATAATGGCTCCAGGGGCGAATGGGTTGAAGCGCCTTTGTGGAGGCGGCTGCCACCAGCCATGGGTGTAGAGTACGACTTTCTTCTGAGCCCTAGCAACTGGTACAGCGAATAGCGCCGAGAGCGATGCCACGACGAGGAGGGTTATCACTACTAGTGACGCGTAGCGGGACAGAAGGTGCATGCTTCCACCACTTGCCCCTAGCCTTATACTTCAATAATTAGTATAGTTGTGTTCGTTGTATTTAAGTATTAATTCTCGGCTGAGCGGTTAACGATTCCTTATCGCCAGTTAATTATATTCATCGATGTTTTCGGGAATCCTCACTTAAGATAAATACCGAGGCGACTGTGAAACTATGTATGGGGCTCTTTTGTGGGCTCAGCGGAACCGATTATAGAGGTTAAGGGCCTAAGCACAGTCTATTATAGCCTTAGAGGCCTTGTTAGGGCTGTTGATAATGTCAGTTTCTCTGTAATAAGGGGCGAGGTTCTAGGCGTTGTAGGCGAGAGCGGCTCCGGTAAATCAACTCTCTCAATGTCTATTCTCCGCGTTCTCCCGCTTAACGCGAGGATAGTTGCTGGCTCAATAATGTACAATGGTGTTGATCTTGTTAGGCTCCCGGAACAGGAGATGAAGAAGATACGCTGGCACAAGATATCTCTCGTGCCACAGGCAGCGCTTAACGCGCTAAACCCGACTATGAAGATCAAGGAGCATTTCATAGAGACGGCTAGGTATCATGGAGTTAGAGACAAGGGGGCGGTGATTAAGAAGGCCTCGGAGCTACTTGAGCTTCTAAGGCTTGAGCCTCGAAGGGTTCTGGAGAGCTATCCCCACGAGCTAAGTGGTGGTATGAAGCAGCGTGTGCTCATTGCGCTAGCACTGCTCCTTGACCCAGAGGTGCTTATACTTGATGAGCCTACTACTGCTCTTGATGTATTGACTCAGAGGGCTATACTTGACTTATTGAAGGATCTTAGGAAGAAGATAGACATAACGATGATATTTATAACCCATGACATAGCTGTTATAGCCGACTTAGCCGATAGAGTTGCTGTAATGTATGCTGGGAAGATAGTTGAGATAGGCGATGTCTTTACGGTGTTCAAGAACCCCTACCATCCTTATACAAGGGCATTGATAAAGAGTATCCCCAGCGTAATCGGCAGCGTTGAGGAAATGAAACCTATTCCGGGTTCTCCACCAGACCTCGTTAACCCTCCACCAGGGTGCCGTTTCCACCCAAGGTGTGGCGAGAAGCTCCCCGTGTGCTCTGAGAAGGAGCCCCCCGCTGTAGAGGTCAAGCCAGGCCACGTGGTTTCTTGCTGGCTCTACGCAGCGAGGTGAATCCATGTGCCCCGTACTATCAGTACGTCTCTCATCGAGGCTAGGAATCTGAGAGTATACTTCTACGTGAAGAAGGGCGCCCTGGGTAAGAGGGGTATAGTGAAGGCAGTTGACGGCGTAGACCTAGTAATAGAGGAGAGGGGCATTGTCACCCTTGTCGGCGAGAGCGGGTGTGGTAAAACCACCCTGGGCAAGACGGTAGCGGGCCTACTTAAGCCCACGAGCGGCGAGATCCTATTCCGCGGCAAGAGCATCACCAGGATGAACAGGAAGGAGTACATGGAGTATAGGCGAAGCGTGCAAATAGTCCACCAGGATCCCTATGCCTCGCTCAACCCCACGAAGACGGTGTTCCAGACACTCTCCTATCCCCTTATGCGCTGGAAGCTAGTCAGAGGCAGGGCGGAGGCGGAGGAGAAAGTCAAGGAGCTATTACGGCTCGTCGGACTCACACCCCCTGAGGAGTTTATGCGTAAGTACCCACACCAGCTCAGCGGTGGTCAGAGGCAGCGAGTCGTAATAGCTAGGGCTATTAGCGTTAATCCATCCCTCGTAGTAGCCGACGAGCCCATAACAATGATAGATGTTTCTCTCCGCCTAGGCATACTAGACCTACTGCTAAAGCTCCGCGAAGAGCTGGGCACGGCCTATCTCTTCATAACACACGACTTCGGCGCTGCCAGGTACTTCAGCGCTAAGGGAGGCGGCGTAATAGCAGTCATGTACCTTGGGAAGATCGTTGAGATAGGCCCAGCTGAGGAGATCATACAGCACCCCCTCCACCCATACACGAAGGCCCTCATAGACGCGGTACCCGTCCCGGACCCCGAGATATCGCGGAAGAAGCGAATGCCCCCACTAAGAAGCCTTGATATACCGAGTCCTCTCAGCCCCCCGCCTGGGTGCAAGTTTCACACGAGATGCCCCGACGCGATGCCTGTCTGCGCCGAGAAGGAGCCTCCACTAGTAGAGGTTAGGCCGGGTCACTATGTAGCGTGCTGGCTCTATGCGAAGTAGGGCTGGGGCTGTAGCGCCGTGGAGGAGTATGTTAGGGCATACTTATCGATAGCTCTAAGCTTCCTAGTACTAGCCCTAATCGCGCTACCCTTCCTAGAGAAGGGCTCCCCCTCGTTCATAGCCGATGTGGCCGGGATAGTGCTACTAGCGGTCTTTATAGCATTACTGCTAGTTTACGGCCGCCGATTCCTCACCGAGTAAGGGCGGGCAAGGAGCTCTAGGAACGAGTCTCCTCCCGCGTCACCTGCCCCCTCCTTATCCTAACTCCGTCGCCTAGAACCCAGTACTCGCCATCGCTTCTCTCCTCGAGCTTATAGATGGGAGCCCTGTGCTTAACCTCCTCGAGGACGAGAGCGGCTGTGTGGAAGGCTTCGTGACGTGTCCTCGAAGAAACGAGTATATGCACTGTGAAGTCTCCTGGCCCTAGCTCGCCGACGTGGTGAAGAATAGCGATATCGATTACTCCTGGTACCCTGGAGTACTTCTCCGCTATCTCATAGAGCTTCTTCTCCGCTAGCTCCCGGTAAGCCTCGTAGACAAGCTTATCAACACGGTTCCCAGAGACATAGCCCTTAACAAAACCCGTGAAAGAAACCAAGGCGCCTCCACCAAGAGGGGCAGCGCGGAGAGCCATCGCGCGATAAAGAGTCTCGAGACCAGGGTTCTCCCCGGGGCCTATTACCCGGGCAACGAGCACACCAACCCGCGGAGACAGGACGAAGTACTCCTTGTCATCCTCTAGCTCCTCGTCTCCTCTGAGAACACGAGAGCAACAAACAACACTATAGTCACGGAGACTAAGCAACCCCCCTAGCCTCTCAACACTGGTGGAGGGAACGCTATTCTCCTCTACAACGAGCCGGGGGAAATCATAGCGGAGGACACGGAGCCGAGGCATACCTCTCCCGCCTACCCGGGGATAAGCACCTAGGGAGACAGAGCCCTTGTGCTAGCCAATATTGATACCGGAGCCGAGGGTACAAGGCTCTTACTTGGTGGATTCCCCGGAAGTGCTTAGTGTGTCCTGGTTGTCTTCTTTGCTTAGCTTCTCCCTGGCCCGGGCTACTAGGTCGCTTATGTCCCATACCTGTAGCCATGTCTCTGGCACAATGGCTTTATCCGGTACTATAAGGATTTTCTCCGCCTCTGGGAACCTCGCTAGCTTAGCCTCTATTCTCTTCACATCGCTTGTGCTTAGCCTGTTTACCCATTTGACCTCGGCGACTAGCCGGAGGGACTGGTACTCGACAAGCGCTACGTCTATCTCGGGGCTCTCTATCCTTACTGGCCTGAGGCCATAGTACTCTGAGAGGAATCGCTCAACGAATCGCTCAACAAGCCTAGGTATTAGTGTCTGTAGTGCCTTCTCGATGTAGCTCCATGGTAGCGGTGCCTCGCCGAACCCGTAGCGGGCCTCCAGGT
>JALVKZ010000078.1 GCA_027033675.1 Pyrodictiaceae archaeon
GTGGTATTGGGTGCGCTCCGGCCAGCTCAGGCGAAAAGCTACGCTTGAGCCCTCTGGGGCTCACCCAATACTGTGAGATTCTAGTAGTAGAGAGTAGAGCGTGGGAGCCGTGCAAGCCAAGAAATTCCTAGCAGTACTACTAGCCATAGTCGCATTGTCAGGGTTCCTAGCAGGCTACTACACAAGCACAGGCAACACCAGCCAGCTAGAAAACGCGATGCACGTAGAACTCTATGTGTACAAGGATGGTAAATTAGTGTATTACGACCCCGATGATCCCACTACTGCTAACATGTTGAATATATTTGTAGAAATGGCTAAGAATGCGGGGCAGTTTACCGCCAGGGACGGTAGCACATTCAACGCGATAGACACGCAGCTAACGGGATCAATGGTATGCGCAAGCAATGGCACGGCGACGTTCACGCGGAATATGCATGTCCTGCCGGGCACGGAATGGTGCTCTAGCACGCCTCTAACCGTTACAATTAATGGTAATGAACTAATAATGAGTGGAACAGTAAACATCGCGAGCACGACTAATATAACGTGGGTTGGACTATACCTAAAGACCGACAGCTATCCAGCTAGTGGCGGTTTTACCGAGCGCTGGTTCCTGCTCGCGGCAGACCCAATTGACCAGCCTATCCACGTTAACTCGGGCGACGTGATCTCAATAGTATACAAATTCGTATTCCCCTAGCTGGGGTGCCGGCTATGCCGAGGCGTACCATCTTTTTTCTATTATTAATAGTAATAGGAGTAGTCGGGTGGATTGCAGGGGCTAGCGTTACAGTAAGCAATCCTGCTTATGGGGATACGAGTAAGTCTTATGCGATCGGTTATTCTGTTAGTATTAGTGTGAATAATGGCACTAGCACCACGATAGCTAATGTTACGGCAGGCTTAGGAGAGGGCCCGCGTGTCGGCGGGGTAAGCATAACAGATAACTTAGCATATCAGGGCCTAGCAAACAACTATGAGTTCAACGGCTCGGCTACTGGCAACACTAGCCTGATTATCATACCGCCCCCGGCGACTAGAACAGTAACAAACACCACAACTGTAACGAAGACCTACACGTATACTGTAACGAAGACTATAACCGGGCCTAACGGGGAGACAACCGTTATCACACAGATACGCACTGTGACGATACCCCAAGAGAAGCAATACGATAAACGCATCCTCTACGGTGCTGGCGTCTTGGTCATTCTCTTCCTCTTACTCTTGGCTAAGAGGTGATAGGTATGGGTAAGAAGCATAAGAGGAACGGGAAGAAGGGAAGGAGTAAGATAGACTGGGGTAGGATACGTTGGGGCTCTCTAACAGACTGGTGCCGCAGGCATAACAGCGAGGTTAAACGCTACACGGGCAAGGAATGCTTTACTCGCTCGGGCGAGTTAAACGACAACACGCTTAGGTACCTGTACAATCACGACGAGGTAGTCAAGCGGATAGCGAAGTCGCATTGGAAGCGAATACTGCGGAAGATCCAATTCAAACTCCACGTCCTACGGGGCTGATCCTTTCTTTTCTTTTCCTCGAGGTGGAGAGAAATGAGCTTCGACTACCAGAGCTATGAGCTGGGTAAGAGTAGTGCGGTGCAGCTTGTAAGGTCACTTAGGCGCGTAATGTGTGGGGATCCTGAGAGCACTTGCGACGAGCTAGCCGAGCTTGCCCCTTACCTGATAGGTGCTGAGGATTGCGGTGAGCTGGATGAGATGTTGGACGTTTACTTTGCATGGGAGAGCCTCAAGTGGGCCT
>JALVKZ010000079.1 GCA_027033675.1 Pyrodictiaceae archaeon
CAACCATCACGAAGCCAGTACCTCCGACCGGGATATCATCTATGGCTCTTCCGCGTTTACCAATAACACTAGGCGTATATACGGGCTTCATTCTCCACGCACTCACAGCCTTATAGATAACTATTGATGCTAAGCCGCTAAGAGGGAGTATTATTGCCAGAAGTGTATAAAATGCTGCACGCATTGTGCTACCTGCTATATAGACAGGCTTACTAGTAAACATCATAAAGGCTCCAAGAATTAAAAGTATTATACCAGTTACGCCGACAACACCGAAACCAGGTATGACAAAGAGCTCAATAAACAGCATTACAAGCCCAGTGAGCAGAACAGCTACTGCTAATATACTAGTACTAAAACCATAGCTGAAGAAGCCCAAGATTATTAGCGCTAATGCGAGGCTCACGAACGCTAAGTGATGAGTAGCTAAAGCTAATAAGAGAATTATAAATCCAAGGCTTGTAAGCAGCGAGCCTATGAAGGGGTCTGATAACCAGTGGGCTAGCTTAAGCCCTGCTGGCATCTCGTAATAAATCAGCCTAATACCGTGAAGTACTATTACTTGCTCTTTACCAAACAAGTACACCGTTGAGCCATTAACTTTTGCGAGCAAATCACCTAGATTGGCCGCTATAGCCTCTATTACATGGTATTTCTTTGCCTCCTCGGCATCGAGCACAAGGTTGTGGTATACAAACTCCTTCGCTACAGTAGCATTCCTATGATGCATCTTCATACAAACTTCTATCTCCTTGTATACAGGGTTAAGTATCTTAGACTCATTGACCGGTACATATCCTCCCGAGGGACTCATCATAACTGGTTGAACTGCACCAATAATAGTGCCTGGCTCCATTGCTGCGTAATGTGTACACATAAGTATCATTGTACCAGCGCTGACAGCCCACCTATTAACAACATATCCTACTACAGGTATGGGACTTTCACGAAGAACCGTTGTTATCTTCAGGGCTGCCTCGAGGCTGCCTCCTGGTGTATTAAGTTCAACCACGATTATTTTTGCCCCAATACTCTCTGCGTAACTAATTAATTGTGAAACGTAATCAGCCACAGAGTCGTCTATTACACCATTAATACTGCCCACAACTACGTAATCTACTTGGCTCTGCGCATAAGCCAAGGCAGCAATAAGTTCCAGTATGGCTCCGAGTACCAATACCGCTAAGACCATGTAGCCCCTTGGATACCTTGCTCGCACTAGCAACATAAATGACCTCGCTACTCCCATTAACCCGTTACTTGTGTACCCAAGTATTTAATATACTATATCACGGGTCTAGCCAATCCCGTAACATTTATTGATCTATGAAGCTGCTCTCTTAACAAGTCTTATTGCAAATAAGATAACGAAAACAATGAACGCTAGAACAAGGAAGAATATGATGACCTTGACTACCACTATCACAGCAAGATATAAAATAGGGAAAATAATGCCAAATAGGATGCTGTATTTGATTATAGAAATAGGACTCTCCTCGCGGGATAATGCATAAAGAGCGCCTATTACTATCCCAATTATTGCTAGAAGCGTTATTGGCCCTATGATCTACACCATGTAAGGATAGGCTTACACGAGACTAGAATAAAACTATTCGCTAGAAGTTGGATGCCTTTATGAGCCGCTACACAGTTACCCGTCTAGGCTCTCTTCGCGGTGCAAACTCGAAGCCAGTTGGATGCTCCGGTATTCCCCAGAGTTCTCTTTTTAGTAGCTCTCTCACAGCTATTCTTATTGCCTCACTCCTACTGCTATATCTACCCATTTTGACTAGCTCATCAAGGCCCTCCAGGTATGTCTCTGGCATCTTAACAGTTACGAGTCTCATCTAGCCCCACCGCTGAGTATCATTTGTTGATTAGTGGAGGGTTTAAACCCGAGGATGCTGTGTTACTTCTTCCACTGCTTCTCGTAGAACGCTTAGAGAACAAGAAAGAAGTGACAAGGTATAAACGACTCATTAGTCTGGAAAGAATGCAGGCTTCTCAGCAAGGTCTATTATCGGGACTGCTATCCAGCCAGGTTTCGTCCCTTTTGAAACCTCAACGTGTTCTCCTTGATCATCTACCTTGACTAGTAGGTAATTACCATCGCCGAGTTGGCTCGAATCGATATAGTAGTAGAGCATTGGTAAGCCATAGAGCTTGTAATAATCACGTAGAACAGCTATTATCCCGTATACCCTCTTTCCATCACTATTATTGTAGCGGACCAGGTATGCTGGCTGTCCCAGGCTTATTATTGTTGCAGCTATCCTTGCTAAATCGTGTATGCTTGAGACCCTTACAGGTACCAGCTTCTCGCTTTGCGGCTCAGACACGCCTAGCCCCCAGGAGGTAACGGGGAAGCAGTGATAATTAAGCACTAAATATCATTAGTTTTAAGAGGCTTGGTGCCACAGTTGTGCCTACGGGGCTTGATTCCATGTATTATGTGGTCATAGTTGGTCCTGCTGGTAGTGGTAAGTCTCATCTGGTTGATGCCTTAGGAGATTGGATGGAGTTTAACCAACTAAGTGTTGCAAGGGTAAACCTTGACCCCGCAGCAGAGTGGATACCTTATGAGCCAGAGGTCGATGTAAGAGACTACATCAATACTCGAACAATCATGGAGAAGTATAAGCTTGGTCCTAATGGCGCTTTAGTAGCCTCTATAGATATGTTAACGGAGCACTTGGATAAGATAAGGGAGGAAATCGAGGCAACAAAAACAAACTATGTGCTCATCGATACTCCTGGCCAAATGGAGCTATTCGCGTTCCGCGATACGGGGCCATATGTTCTCAAAGAAATAATCAAGGATAATAGAGCTATCGTTGTATTTATTGTTGATGCAGTTTTCGCATCGAATCCTAAGAGTCTCGCATCAAGCATATTCCTTGCGATGTCTACTAGACTTAGACTAGGTCTTCCACAAATTAATGCAGTAAGCAAAGCCGATCTCCTACAGCAAGAGAAAATGGAGGAGATAAATGAGATCCTTAATAACCCTGATTCGCTTTACTCGGCGTTCGTGTCGTCTGGACTGGATCCAGGTCTCGCCGATGCTGCTGCACGGAGCCTTGAGGCCCTAATGCCGGAGGGGGGTATAGCGCCAGCTGCTATTCGCTTCGTATCTGCTGTTTCAGGATATGGTCTTGACGACTTATACGCAGCTCTTCAACAAGTTCTAGCTGGAGGAGAGGACTTCTACACCGAGGAGCCTAGTCCAAGACTATAACTCATCGAGGCACTCGATCACCCTTTCTACCACTTGGCGCGCTGATTCGCCAAAGACATATATAACTGGCTCGAGACCATAACCACCTTTATCAGCTATGATATCTGCTGGTGCATTATGTGAATCAATTATTTCCTCTATATTTCTTAGCAACTCGTTAGGACTACTATGGGGCCCAGAGAAGAGAACCGTTAATCCCTTCTTTTTGAAGAAGTCTATGCATTTGTCGCTATACGATATTACCATAGCTGCACGCTTCTTAGGCCACCTATTGTGAACTACTAAAAGTACTTGCGCAGTATGCCTGCTTCCTCCATAGACCGGCGAACCTATTATAACTACTTGTTTTCCGGCTTTAATTATTCCACCAGTAAGCCCGACAACCTCAGAGACAGAGCTAGCACCATGTCTCGCTGCCACTATATTAGAGCCAACATTGGGTATAACCATGTATGCTTTTGGATGCTGCGCAAACATTTTCACAGCCTCCTCAACCTCTGCCACTACTATATCTTTTGACGGCGCAAAGGCTTGGCGACATATATCGCAGCCGAGCGGCAACCTAGGCTCTATCGCTCTATGAAACTTACAAAGATCTCCGCGGGCCAGTACCGAGTTTACATAGCTGGTGAATGCGCTGTAATACTCTAGTATACTACCTCTCTCGAGTAGGGCGGATAAGAGATCAACAATACTCCTCGCCTCAACTATACTAAGGCCATACTTCTCTAGCTCGCCGAGCAAGCTTTCCTTGCTGCGTCTAAGATACTTACTTATCATTGGCTGTGATACACCTAGTAAACGTGCTATTTTTTCCTGACTAAACCCTCTAGATGCGAGCCTATGCGCAATAAGCGCTTTAATGATTGGCGCAATGTATTTTGTCACTAGCTCGTGTGGCAGCAACGTAGCCCTCTCCTACCCCCCACCAATACTTATGGAACTGTATGTTACGTGGTTCATAAAAACATTACTCCTATTAAGCGTTCGCCCGTGCTATAAATTATAATAACCATAACAGTGAAAAGTCCCGAGAACAGTGTTGGACCAATAGCGGCTAAAAGTAGCACAATACCCGTAAAGAACAAGGGGTCCTCCTTGAGCCGAATTCTCAACGAGAAGGACTTGAATGAGCTAAAGGACTACATTATTAGCCTCTATTCGAAGTTCATCCCGGTAAAGGCGTTACCGCCCGAGCTGGGAGGCAAGGGAGAGGCCAGGAGAGCAGAGATACTAGAGGAGGAGCTGAGAAAGCTTAGACTCAAGGTAGAACGCGTAGACGCTCCTGACAACAGGGTTCCAGACGGCTATAGGCCAAACATAGTGGCCTTGCTAAGAGGGAGACAAGACAATAAGACTCTTTGGATAGCTGCTCACATGGATACTGTCCCCGAGGGCGACATATCTCTCTGGAAGTATCCGCCATACAAAGTAACTATTGAAGGTGACTATATTTATGGCAGAGGAGTAGAGGATGATGGCCAAGCAATAGCCCTTGCACTTGGTATTGCGAAATACCTAGCCAAGAAGGGGGAAAAACCACGCATTAACATGGGCATAGCATTTGTCAGTGACGAGGAGGTCGGAAGTCGTTATGGTCTCCTATATCTACTAAAGAAGAACGTTTTTACAGAATATAGTGAGGAAAACTATTTCCTAGTCCCTGATGCTGGCAGCCCTGATGGCTCAAAGGTAATAGTCGCTGAGAAGCACATACTCCACTTCAAAGTAACAGTAAAGGGTAAACAAGCACATGCAAGCATGCCTCATGCAGGATTAAACGCACACCGCCTTGGAATGATATTTAACTTAGGCCTTGACGAGGTTCTTCACTCAACGCTTACAGAGTACGATGAGCTTTACGAGCCTCCTGTATCAACCTGTGAGCCTACCCGCAAAGAGGAGAACATAGGCAATATTAACACTATCCCTGGAACCGACATCGTTTACTGGGACTGCAGAATACTCCCGAAGAGAGACATCAAAGACTTAATAGAGGTGCTAAGGTCTTATGCTTATCACTTTAGTTCAAGGACTAGAGCAAAAGCGGAGATAAACGTACTAGGCTATGATGACGCGGGTGAACCAACAAGCATAGATAATGAGTTTGTGAAGAACTTCTTAGCGTCAATAGAGGAGACTAGGGGTGTGAAGCCAAAGCCCATTGGAATCGGGGGAGGCACTGTTGCCCGATACCTACGTA
>JALVKZ010000080.1 GCA_027033675.1 Pyrodictiaceae archaeon
TCTCCCTTGCCAGCTCCCTAGCCTTCTCTATCAGCTTCCTAGCGACCTCGAGCTCCTTGCTCCCCTTCTGGCCATAGTTGAAGCTGAGAGCATGAACCTTGCAGCCACGCGCAAGCCACTGAACCATGTAGCCGAAGCTGTCCGGGCCGCCGCTAACAATAGCGACTACTCTACAAGGCTTCTTTACCTCGGGCTCAACTCCTCTGCGTAGCGCGGCCTCCGCCATAGTTACCAATCCCCTAGTCCCACTGGAGAGTCTCTCCCTGAGCTAGTGGCTCTACTCTACCCAACCTCTTTTAAACAGATATCACCACGCCCCCAACTATACAGACACGGTGGAGCACACTACTCTCCGGGCCGATGATGTGCTGGGATCAACGATGCAGCAGAGCCTCCCCCGCTAAGAGGGGAGGGATGTGCTAGCCTGCCGCCCCCGAGGCCTCTTCCCGTCCCTGGCAAGGGGGTGTTAAGAGACCAGAGGCTCTGGATTAATTAGGGAATAGTGCAGAGAATTGTCCTTCCTTGGATGTAGGCAATGAGTCTTAAGCGCTTCCTTGAGGAGAAACTTGGCCCCGTGGCTAGGCTGTCTGAGGAGCTGCTTTCGCTACGGAGGAGCCTTGTTTCCACACTAGCTGGCCGAGACGTCTCCGAGCTGCTGAGCGACGAGTACCTAGCCGAGATCGTTCTAGGCGGGCTACGGGTCGAGGATTGGAGAAGGCCAAGATACTCGCCGGGAAGCCTTGCTGGCTTCTATCACGATGTACTAGGCATTGGAGTGGATAATCTTAAGCTGCTCCTAGCCCGCTTAAGTGATGGGCTCTCCCTTCGCATAGCGACACGGGGCATAAGGGTCGTCGCTGAGGATACAGAGCCTCTCCAGCTAATCCGCGAGATAAATTCGTTGTCCAAGGCTATGCTGGAGCGACTAGGCGAGAAAAAAGTAGTTACACCAACTAGTAGAGAACCAGGCGAGCAACACGCAGCCTTAGAGGTCCTGGGAGAACTCCTACGAGCAATTATAGAAACACTTCCACCATATTCTAGGGAGGCACAAATCCTCTTCAGCACTGGAAACGGTTCCCTACCGAGAAAGCTCTACGAACAACTAGGCAACGAGGAGAAAAAAGAACTTCAAGAACTAGGCCTAGGCGAGGAGACAATATTACCGGGCTGCCCCGAGGATCCTGCTAGGTGCCTTCTAGGGGCAAGAGAGGGCTCCATAATCAGCCTCTACTACTGTTACGCCATGGCAGCCATGAGGCTAACCCAGAGCAAGAGCATAAGAAACTACTACAATATACAAGACGCGCTCCAAGACCTACTAGGAACAATAGACGAGAAGACACTAACTGATCCACTTCTACAAGAACTAGCCCAGTACTCTCGGAAAACACCATGCATGCCAAAGAAAAAATGTAAGACCCCACCACCATGCATGCCAACCAGCTACGTTCTAGCAGAGATAAGCCTACCCATAAGCGACATCATAGTACAACTACCAGCAAACCGTGAGACAACCATAGGAGAAATATTAGAGAAAATCTATCCCCAGCTATGCAAGGGACTAGCACAGGTAACCCTAGAGGAACAAAACCACATACAACTCCGATTCGCTGTGAAAACCACGCTACCTACATCATTCCTACAGAAAACCCACTAAGCATAAATACAACCTCTACATCTAATAGAACAGATGGGTGGGAACCCGGGACCCCTAATCCCTCAGGGGGATAGAAGGATACAACACATCAC
>JALVKZ010000081.1 GCA_027033675.1 Pyrodictiaceae archaeon
GTAGTATTGCTGTGCTCCGCCAAGCGCGAGGCGGAACCCAGTAATTACCTCATCCATTATTAGTAGCGAGCCATAGGTGGAGGTTATTTCGCGCAAGGCTTTCAAGAAGTCTCTTTGCGGAGGTATAACTCCAGCGTTACCGACAACGGGCTCAACTATTATAGCTGCCACGCTGTCGCCGTGCTTTCTCATGAGCTTCTCAACACTCTCCACATCATTGTACCTAGCTACAAGGGTGAGCCTCGCCACGCCACTGGGCACTCCTTTACTGGACGGGACACCGTACTCAGCTGCAGCACTACCCGCACCCACCAAGACGGCGTCATGGGCGCCGTGGTAGCATCCATTAAACTTGATTACTAGATCGCGGCCCGTGAAGCCCCGAGCCAACCTAATAGCGGTCATAGTTGCCTCTGTACCAGTGTTAACAAAGCGAACCATGCCGCCGGGATGATAGTACTTTAGTATTTTCTCTGCAAGCTTTACCTCAAGCTCATAGGGCGCGCCATAGAACCATCCCTTCTCGAGCTGGCGTTGTAATGCCTCATAGACCCTGGGGTGGCGATGACCGAGGAACAGAGGGCCATAGCCTAGGACATAGTCTATGAGGCGCTCGCCATCAACTGTATAGATGTAAGCACCCTCAGTTCTCTCAACATAGAATGGGTAAGGCTTAACAGCCGCTCTGACAGGGCTATTTACTCCCCCCGGGAATAGCTCTTGTGCCTTCTCGTATAGCTCCTTGCTTCTAGGACCAGGCATGCGCAACAAACCTCCTCAAGTAAGCCCAGGGACTGGGGGAGCAAGCTATAATTGTGCCTCCAAACAAGTACAAAGACCCCTCATATGTATACCCCTGTTATCTTAGGGGATGCGGTGAGGGTCACGGGTAAGAGCCCCTCGCGCCAATGGGGGCTATGAATTAAAGGCCCGTAACCGAACCCTCGTTGCCGCATCTCGCCTTGGATATGCTTGTGTTATTCTTATCGATGCTTTCTTACAGATGTAATCAAATACTTATATACTAGTGAATGGTGATAAGAAATACGGGGGCTAAAACTCCTCAACAAGCGATAACTAGGTGAGCAGTGATGCCGGGAGCACGCCCATGCCCCGTTTGCGGTAAAGGCATGTTTAGGAGAAAAGCGCTGCTAGAGCACATTAAGCACGTGCATGGCTGGTACTTTAAGGAGTTCATAGAGCCTAAGGGGAAGGGAGGAGGCGGTGGCAAGAAGAGGAAAGAGAGATCCTAGCACCTTTCCGCACTTTTGCCTCATCTCATACAATTCTCATAGATTTTGTTATTTAAGTCCTCATCCCCCTGGAACACTTGTCTGCGTTGTTCTCGCGGCCCTTAATATAAGGGCTATGCGTCTCCTCTTTTCCTACTTGGTTGGGGCTCTAATGCCTTCTAGTACTCTTGGTAACTCCTTTAACTCTGTTGCTATAGTAGGTGCTTCCCCGAAGACGTGGAAGATAGGGGGTCTTGTACTAAGGAGCCTTATTAGCCATGGGTTCCGTGGACGGATTTACCTTGTTAATCCACACTACGAGGAGATAATGGGGTATAAGTGCTATCCCAGCCTAGAGAGCCTGCCCGAGGTTCCAGATATCGTTGCTATAGCTGTGCCAGAGAAGGTCGCACTCCAGGTTTTACGCGAGGCTGCAAGGCTGGGTGTTAAGTTAGCTGTCGTGTTCACGAGTGGTGGGCAAGGATTCACTGAGAGCCTTAGAAAGCTTGCTAATGAGACGGGTATGCAGATCATAGGGCCTAATTCAGCCGGATTAGTTGTTGCCAGAGCTGGTCTTTACTTAACCATAGAGTATAGTGCACCGCCTGGCCCCGTAGCTGTTGTATCACAGAGTGGTGCTCTTGGCGGGGTAGCTATGCATTGGCTTAGTCTCTTGTCCTCGGGGGTCTCGTTCTTCACGAGCATTGGTAATATGAGCAATATCAGTGTCTGTGATGTCTTTGAGTACGCAGCCGAGGATGAGGATACCGAGGCTCTTGTGGCCTATATTGAGTGGATACGTGATGGCCGGCGCTATATGAGTGCTCTTCGCGCACTAGCTAGCCGTGGGAAGCCAGTATGTATTGTGAAGGGGGGACGAGGCCCTAGGAGTAGTGAGGCTGTGAGAACGCATACTGGTGGCGTAGCTACTAGCTACGAGTTGTTCTATGCTGCTACGAGGCAGGTAGGAGGAGCTGTAGTGGATGATATCGCTGCAGCTGTGCTTCTATGTGAGGCAAAGAGGAGGCTGAAACGTCTTGGGAGAAGGGTTGTCATGGTTACTAACTCGGGTGGTCTTGGTGTGCTCGCGGCATCTCAGCTAGAAAATACTGGCTATACACTCCCGAGGCTTAGTAACGAGGTACTTAGCGAGATAAAGAGGATTAAGCCAGAGGGTGTAGCAGGTGCTAACCCTATAGACTTGCAAGGTGATGCATCGATCACACAGCTCGTCGACGCCGCGCTACTATTATCATCAAGCGCTATAGCTGATTTAGTCCTGCTCGGCTATGTGCCTACTAGTGCTGAAAGCCCGGAGAAAGTATGCAAGGAGCTCGCTAGACTGAAGAGTGCAGAGAAGCCGGTCATCGTTCTAGTAGAGGGCTATGGCTCGCTTGAAATAACACGATGTGGATCTAAGGCTGTGCTAGTTGTCCCAGACACGGGATTGCTCTCAGCTATTCTCGGCAAGCTATAGTTCCTGGGAACCGAGAGCGCTGTATAGAAGTGCTTTACGCATCTTTTCCAGAATATTAGGCGGAATAGTTGTCATGAATGGCGCCATGTACTTGTACTTTGCTGCTTCAATTACCGCGCCTCTGTCTCCGCCGGCATCCATGTATCCTTTTACGAGGCTCTCTGTGCGCTCCGCTGGGTTCTTGGTGTTGTAGAGCAGTGAGTAGTATAGTGCGACTGCTATGTCGAATGCTTTCTCAGATACTGTTCTTGCCTCCCTGGCTTGCTCGAGATCAACGAGGTATAGGTTCTTCCCGTCGTAAATAAAGTTGCTCGGATTAGTATCCCATAGACTTACTCCGTCGCGGTGTAATGATGCAAGTATTCCCCCAAGAGAATAGAATAGGGGCTTGGTATCACCACCTTCCTGCAATATGATAGATAAGTCTTTCCCATCAACATAAGTATAGGCTGCTATTCGGCGCCGTGGGTCCACGAGAATAGGCTGTGGAACATTGTATCCTAGCTCGCTTAGTAGCCTATTGTAGTAGTACTCGTTGTTAAGCCTTGCACGGGTACCGAGGATCGGCTTAGGGAGCGGGAGCGAGAGTATTGCAGCTACTATCCACTTAAATGCAGTTATGTCACGATACCTCTTGACGACTGCTGGCCGTATACCGTTTATCTCTAGTGTAACAGCACTACGTACCAGGCCAGCTCTCCTAGTCATGGGTTTGCTTCTCTTTATTAGCCGGCTTAGCCCAGTCAAGGCATATAGCTGGTCATAGAAATCGAGCAACTTCGTTGCAACACGAGCTGCATCGAGCCGGGTAAGTAGCAGAGGGTCCCTTAGCAGTGGATGCGGCTTATACGATATACTCTCTATTAGTAGTGATCCAGGTATAACTTGTATAATTGAAGGAGATGCTAGCTCCGCAACAACACGCGTCATAGTCGCTATTCTCGTCGCTATCTTCTTTTCCGTGCCTCCTCCAACCCGTAACAAGTCCGTGATCGAGCTTAGCGAAATAAGTCTCGAGAAGAGCTCAATACCTTTTTCCCTGAGACAAGCGCGTATTGCGTCGTAGAGCCAGGAATAGTAGCTACCGTCTCTGAGGTATTCGCTAAATATCATTTTGAGCCATGTATAGGCTGTCTGAAGCCTCGAGACCCTTGCCACAATGGGGTAAATTACTGAAATCAGTAACCTCTCCGTGTTTCTCTGAAATACCTTCCTTAAACCCTCATACTCCTCGACTAGTACACGTAAATAGTATTCACAGAATAATTCCTCAGAGAGATTCTTATCTCCTGAGACGTCTACGGGCTTGAGAAAAATAAGTGGCGCTATGGTCTCGCCTAGGGCTGATTCATGTATGTCACGGCTAAGGGTATCGTTACTTATACCGAAGACTATTTCCTCGCCTCGTCTCGCCAGGCAATAATGCTCGCTATCTAGAAGCCTAATCTCAAGTATATATCCTCCTACGCTGTATCGTAGGCTTAGCAATGGCTTCGGGCATTCCACACTCGTTTCTCCCCTTCCCTTATCTCGGGACCACTACTTAATTCTGGAGACTCGTTTGTAGAAAATATACTGGTATTATATTCGTTATTTTCTAGTTAAACGAAGTGGTCTAGAGAGGGCTAAATTACTAAAACTTTCACCGAATAACAATTATAATTGGAGGTTAACGAGACATGATACTTCTTAGAAAGAGAAGAGCTGTTCCACTTCGAGCCGAGGATATAATGTCCCAACCCCCTGTTACCGTAACGATGGATACTTCTTTGCGCAAAATATCCGAGATTATGATAGATAAGCGAATAGGCAGCGTACTCGTAGTGGATGAAGAGGGAAAGCTTAGAGGTATAGTGACGGAGAGAGATATAGTATTTGCTTGCTCACAGGGATGGAACGCAGATGAGAGGAAAGCCTGGGAGGTAATGACTGAGAATCCTATCAGCGTGAAGAGGGACGAGAACATACTTGAAGTCATTAGGAAGATGAGGGACGTGAACGTGAGACACATACCCGTAGTGGATGAGGAGGGCAAACCCATTGGTGTCATATCGTCGCGTGACGTGCTAGACATAATACTGACTATCATGGGGCTTGCATCAGCTATCAAGGAGGCAGCTGGTCTCTGAGAGCCTTTTCCACGTTTTCCCTTGTTTCCTCAAAGTTTTCGAGAGCCTGTCTCCATATACTGTTGCTGCTCTTAGTGCTATCCTCACTGTAAGGGTTTTGGAGCCCCAGTAACCCTGCTAGGAAGGCTGGGAGAGCCCTTTCTAGCCCCTCTAAGTACCCGCCCTCGAATACTACAAGGTACTTAGCCCCTAGCTTTCTTAGCGTCTTACCCATATGATAATAGGTTATTGTTGATAAGTTGAGTAAGCCTAAGCCGTCATCTCGGTAAGCATCGAAGCCAGCGTCAACAACGACGTACTCTGGATACCCATATATGTTCAGTACTAGGTCTAGCGCTTTATCGAAGAGAGCTATGTATACATCATCGCCTGCACCTGGCGGAACCAATATATTTATTTTAGTGCCCTTAGCAATGCCCTCACCTATCTGCCAAGACCACCCCGTGCCAGGATATATCGTTGATGGATCCTGGTGCAGATCAAGATGTATTATATCAGGGTTATCATACAATATCTCTTGAGTACCATTGCCGTGGTGCA
>JALVKZ010000082.1 GCA_027033675.1 Pyrodictiaceae archaeon
GCCTAACATCGCTAGGCACGTGTATAGCCGATAAATAGGCGTTAGCAGTAGCTATGATAGCAAGTGCTCCTGGCACAGTTATAGCGAGCATTAATCCGAGAACAGTGCCAGCTGACTCCCTTGCCTCCCGGTACCTTGCGGCCCCGATGTATTGGCCAACCAGTGCAGAGACGCTACTAGCGAGTCCAAAGGACACCCCGAATAGTATGTCGGGGTAGGGCCAAGAAACTATAGGTGCTCCAAGGGCGGCTTTGCCGAGCCTAGAGAGCCAGAAGGTATCAACTATCTCATAGATAGTATTAATACCCATAGAGAGCATGAGTGGTGCAGCAAGCCACAATATGAGCTTGAATATGTTGGGCTCCGTGAGCACCTTCTCGCGTAGACCCTTAATTCTAGCACCCATGTCGCCACTATGCGACAATTCCCTGCTCCACCACTATCCATTATTGTCTCAAAGATTCATGGCTTAGGCCGTGCGGTTCTCTACGAGGTGCTGTAGAGGATTTGATGGGGTAAGAAGTCTCCAGCCAGCATAGGGACAGACAAGACCTATATATGCAGAGCCAAGAACAATACCCAGCGTAGTCCTAGACGCGCAAAATGTGCGGCAAAGACGAGGAGGGCTACAAACTACATAAAAGAGGATTTGCCAGGTGGGGAAGAGGCTATATTCTTGGCTCTAGTACCCCCTTCTCTATTAATCGTATCAGTAGCTGCCTCGCTTCACTCGTCTCTAAGCCGAGTCTCTCGGCGACTAGTTGCACTGCCTCACGGAACAAGAGCTCTCCTCTACGCCTCCTCTCCCTCACTATCTCTTGGTAGGCTCTTAGCTCTTCGGGGTCAAGTATCCCCGCCTCCTCAATGAGCCTCCGCAGCATCTCTAGGTGGGATCGTATTGCCTTTATCGCTGCGAACACGTCACCCTTTCTCTCAAGCCGTGGCGGCTCCTGGCCTATCGCGCGTATAGCCTCCTCGAGCGCAGCTGCCTCGGCCTCGAGGCTGGCTAGTACCCGTTTTGCCTCTGCCTCTGCCTCCCGGAGTATCCTTTGACCACGGTCAAGGCTGTCTCGCAGTATTGTGCGAGCGCTCTCCACGAGGCTCCTGGCGGAGCGGACGGCCTCGAGCACCTCACTGCTATGCATCCGCAGCGTCTCTAGCGCCTTGTTCTTCATAGCCTCTGCTTGGCCCAGGGCAGAGTCCAGGTCGCTTAGGGCCTCTCCCAGCATAGCTGCCTGTGCAAGAGTGGCTTCCTTTGCCTCCTCGTATGCACGGGTAAGTGCCTTGTACCAACTCCTTGCAGCCACAAGGCTCTCCTCTAGCCCAGCGAGTTCCTCTAGGAGGCGTGTTACTTGTTCATCCAGCTCTACAAGTGGGCGCCTCGCCTCCTCAAGACTCCTCCGTAGTGCCTTGACGAGCTCCTCTAGCTCCTCTACGCCTAGCTCCTCTGCACCCCTGGCCTCAAAGCCTGGGAGCGCTAGTTTTTCAGGAGGTACCCTGACTCCTAGCTTACCTAGTTTCTCCGAGAGCTTCTCTGCGAGCCGGCGAGTCTCGGCGGTGTCCTCAAGTATCCTTCTCACAGACTCCAGTATGGCCTCGAGCCTGGCTAGGAGCTGCTCTATACGAGGCTCCAGCCCTGGCCCAGTCTCGGCCAGTTGTATTACTCCCAGCTCTTCTAGCCTCTCATATAAGAGGTACAACTTGTAGTTATAGCGGATCACGGGCCCAAGGCCATTAACGTAAAACGGTGTATAGCGTCCCGGGTCCCGTGGGTGCTTCTTCTTGGTCTCGCTCCATATCTTTGCAACGTTTTTCTCTAGTTCCTCCTCGCTGAGATGTAGCCTCTCTATCTCGTCGAAGACGCTTAGCGCGCCACTAAGTCTATCTAGGAGAGGTGTCTTAACCTTAACCTGTTTCCCGAGAAGAGTCTCTAGCTGCGAGCTAAGAGCCTCTACGAGCTCCCTGGCTCTCCTAGCCGTGCTCTCTATCTCTGCTCTCAGCCTCCTGGCATCCTCAGCGGCCTTCGCAACGTGGGCTGAGAGAACCTCGTCTCTCACGTAGGTAGCAGTATCGTATACTAGGCGTGCGAGCCTGAGGCTCATTAGGCGGTTCCCGGCCCTCAGCGCCTCCACAGCGGTATCGAGTAGATTTCTCATCTTTTTCGTGAACTCCTCTAGGCTGCCAGCCCGGTAATCCCTTGCCTTAGCTGAGACCACTAGCCCCCATGTCGCTGCTACCGGGTTCTTCTCTACCTCCTCGATTACTTGTCTAGCCTCCTCCACTAGTCTCCAAGCATCCTCGTCGCTATCCGTTAGCCTTAGCCTCGCCCTCTCAGCGTCAACACGCCTACTAGACCCGGAGGCCGTGACCACTAATCCTCTGTAGAGAAGACTCTGGAGAATCATTCGCCGAGTGCCAGGGTTGCGAGCAGCAATTACTAAGTAGTCCCATATCTGCGAGGCCTGTACCTCGCGGTTCCTTGCATCGAGCTGCTCTAGTACACGTATGACCGCCTTCTCAAAGGGGCTCAGCACGTCGATGTATACGCTCCCGTTCCTCTTCTCGAGGAACCCATTCGCCGCTAAGAGGGTCATGTATCTCTCAAGGGTTGTGTACTCGTTGCGATCAATATCGGGGCTGAGTAGGCCTCTCCCCTCACCGCCTTGTCCGCGGTAGAGGTGGTACCTCATCACGTACTCGTAGGCGGCATTGAGGGCTTCTTGCACCGTGGCTCTAGTGCTCGGAGCTACTAGGAAGTAGCGTAGCGCGCCACTGAGCTCTGTGGGGCGCTCAACGTCGTAGCCAAGCGCCGGGTCACGGATAATTATCGGTGTACTGTCTATACCCTCCTCGAGGCCTCTTACAAGCCTCTCCTTTATCCTTAGCTCCTCGCCTAGTTCTCTCAGGAGATTCGTTAGGCGTAGTGGATCCAGGCCAGCTGTCTCAGCTTCCCCGGGTTCTCTCACCACTTGGTCTATGTTCCGGAGAGCCTCCTCCACACCTCCATAGGCATCGCTCAGCCTTATCCCGAGTGCTTGCAGCCTTACACGGGTCATCATGGAGTCTATGGGCACTCTCACTATCTTCACGAAGAACTTTGCCTCGAGGGCCTCAAGTACTCTCTCGGCCTGCGGCTCAACACCGCCATGGTAGACCAAGAGTATTGCATGAGGCCTCCAGTTAGTCATGAGAGCTGTTAGTAGCTGGCTCTCAAGCCTCTTAGCCTCAGCACTCGTTACCTGACCCGGTACCGTGTAGACTAATAACCTCGCCGAGGCCTCGCCGAGGAGCCTAGCAGTTACACGGGCGACGCCATCACCCTGCACGGCTGGCTCAGCGGCTAGTATACCCTCGCTCGCTAGCAGCGTTATTGTGCCTAGGAGGAGGTGCTGCTTACCTGCCTCGGTGTAGACTCTGCGAATAATCCTTAGCCTCTCAACGCGATCCGCTATGAAGTCCAGGTAGTGTAGCTCAGGGCTCACATAGAGTACTCGCTGCATCTTAGGTGAAAGAAGCAGCGCGTGCTCGCCACGCATAGGTAATAGCTTTGAAAACAACCCGTTCCATAGGATACCTGCTAGTCTCTCGGCCTCGGAGCGGCTAAGCTCGATTGGAGCTGCATCAGCTACCAGTAGGACTGCATCCTCCTCGCTAGGAGGGGTAGCAACTACGAGCCGGCCAGCAGGGTCGAGGTAGACAAGATTATCTAGCAGCTTCTCGAGCGGCCTGGTCTCGTCTCTGGGGGCTAGCTGGGGCATTAGCTTAGCTATCTCTGGCTCTACTCCGCGGAGAAGCTTGAACGCGTCCTCTACAGCTGGTACCAGTACGACGCTGTGGACTAGGCGCTGGATGCCCAGCTCTCTACGAGGCCACGCCTGCTCACCGTACATGTTAAGCTCTCTCACAGCTTCGGCGAGAAGCTCTCTGCGGAGACCAGTAGCCTCTACTAGCTGCTGCCAGGTAGCAGCGCCCCGCGCCACTAACTCGTCTAGCACCCTCCTGGCCCGGGATGGGTCTAGGCCAGCGAGCTTAGCCCTAGCCTCCCAGCCATCAATTAGCCTCACGTAGGCCTCGGAGTTTATTGCGGGTATCTCCGCGCCCCCGACGCTTAGCTTGAGGCTCTCAAGCGCCTCTAACAGCTCCTCGGTATCAAGTATAGCTACAGCGTCGCCGCACCCCCTCCTACCACGGCTCCAGGAGACTAGATAGCGAAAGGCAGATACTATGGCGCCCATGTTGCCAAGGCTACTGGATACGACAGCATTGGCTAGGCCGTGGTCAACTAGTAGTGCGTCGAGTCCCTCCCCAAGGGAGTATCGGGAAAGGCTTTCGAGGAATGCGAATGCCTCTCTACGGCTAAGTGGCTGAACCCATATAGTCCTCACTCGTCTCTTGAGACGAGCAGCTATCGTGGCGAAGTCTCTTAGCCCCATGAGCCTGCTATAAGCTGGTGGAGTAAGGCTAGCTACTACATGGAACCTGCCGCTTAGGCACTCCTCTCCCCTACACCGGGCAGAGACAAGCTCTATATCGCCGTTGAGGAGCCCTACTAGCCCGGCAACAATTAGTCCTAGCTCCTCCTCGGAGGCCGAGGCAACTAAGTCCTCAAGCTCGTCTATGAAAACTATTACACCTCTACCCTTACCCGCTAGCTCCTTGAGCACGCGCTCCACGTAGTCGCGTAGGCTGGGAGCAGCATCGGGCGGCCCGAAGCGTGCAAGGAGTCCAGTATTCTCGAGTCCGGCTGCGAGCAGGGCAGCTGTGAGGCGATAGGCTGGGTCCTTCTCTGAGCGCTGACGGAGAGCCCCGAGGTGAGCTTGTATAGTAGCCGCCCGGGTCTCGAGTGTCAGCCAGCCGCGTCGCCCAGCCCATGGCTTGACCCGGGCATTATAGATGCTTGTCTTGCCCTCACCCCACTCAGCTACAAGCATTACTAGTACGGGGTCACTGCTCTTCTCTAACTCGTTAAGCGCCTCGGCGACTTGTTGGTAGACTCGCTGCCTGCTAGGTAGTGGCGGGATATACTCGTCAAGCATCCCGGCATCGGTGCCAGTTAGGCTTGGTAGTCTCTGGGGTACAGCGCCGCATCCTGGACTCTTAGTAGCCATTAGTCCCCCTAGCTAGAAGGGGGGCGGTAACACACGTACAACACCACCCATAAACGAGCAGCGGTAACACCGTATATACACCAGTACTATTCTCTGTTCAGCAAAGCCCTGGCCTATGTCTTACATGATAAGTGCTCGTATAGCCTAGAACTAGTTTTTTGAACAAGGAAACACCCACTATGAAGCCATGGTGATCCCCCTTCTTGCGCGGTAATGGCCCGCTCCTAGTGCTAGCCCTCGGCGGCAATGCATTCATGAGGAAGGGCGA
>JALVKZ010000083.1 GCA_027033675.1 Pyrodictiaceae archaeon
CGTAATCATCAGGCCTAGCACGACCTTGTAGAGGGTGTCACCCATGATATATGTATCAATACTGATGGGTTGAGAGAGTATTAGTTCGTAAGCCGCTCCGCTTACAACAATTTTTCCTCCCCTAACTATGCCTGCTATCAGGTAGAACATTAGTATCGAACTAATGATGTCGATAATTCTATCTTTGTTTAGACCTGCAGAGCGAATAAGGGAGCGTACATCATTAGCTATGCTCTGGCTAGTGCTAGTAGTGTTATTCTTCTCTTGTTGAGGGCTTGCGAGAAGCGAGGCGGCGATAGCTAGGCTTGTCACTAGGAGTACAACAGCTATTACTACTCCGAGGAATATCTTTCTATGTTTCTTCAGAAGCGGGTTTATCGTATACTCTTTTAGAAGATACTTGGCAATCGTAAAGGATTTGCGGAGCTCCATGAAGCTACACCAGATACTCATCGGCTCTTTATGATTTTCAGGAATACTTCCTCTAATGTACTACCTGGTTCTTCAGCTGCCATTCTCTTTATCTCAGTAATAGTTCCCTCTACGACTAGCCTACCTTGGTGTATTATCCCTACTCTCGTACAGAGTTTCTCGACCATGTCTAGTAAGTGGCTTGAGATTAGCACGGTTACTCCACGTGCTGCAAGTTTTCTTACCTCCTCCTTGAACACGTGTTGGGACTCCGGGTCCATCCCGGCCATCGGCTCATCCATTAACAAGACCTTCGGGTCCACTATGAGAGCTGCTGTAACGAGTACTTTCTGGACCATTCCTCTCGATAGCTCGCTCATAAGCTTATCTCTCTTACTGGCTAAGCCGAATACCTCTAAGTAATAGTCTAGTCTATCGTTAATATAGCCCTTGCTAAGACCTCTTAGAGCAGCAATAAAGTATAGGAACTCCTCTACGCTCAGATTCTGGAAAACAACGGGGTTCTCCGGGACATACCCTATCATCGAGAGAGCCTTAACGCGCTGCCTAACCACATCATAGCCATAGATTCGGGCAAAGCCCTTATCCGGACGAAGCAAGCCCGCAAGAATCTTCAGAGTAGTAGTTTTACCTGCCCCGTTAGGGCCTATGAGTCCATAAATCTCGCCGAGCCTGACATTTAAACTCAGACCGCTAAGTGCTTTCACGTCGCCATAACTCTTATAGAGATTTAGAACCTCGATAGCATGCACTATGTGTTCGCCTCGTGCTATGCTTCATTTTCGTTACTGGCCTCACTTAGCCTAACGCCATGAAGCTAGATGTTCTGGCTTATTAATATTTTTAATTATATTATCGTGACTTAAATTAAAATATCTATACAGGCCACTTCTATCATTATCTTATTGAATTTGCTAAGCATTCACCGAGCTACTGATCTCTAAGTGTTCCTTATGTTGAAAAGCTAGTTGACAGGAATACTTGGGTAATGTATTGCTTTGCAAGGGTGGCGCCAAGTTATACCATGTTAGTAAACCTAGATGTTTGCTGAGAGAGGTGCTTGGATAATGACTGCGAGAAGAGGCATTGCGATTCAAGATGTAGTAGGGCTCCCTTGTAGATAGTATCAGTAGAGGGTGCTTCTCTTATTTGCTCGCCTCGATATAGTTGGTGTAACGGGTTTTCCGGGATATAGAGGGGTTATTGGCATTGGTTATGCCTTTTGAGCTGTATTATAGTGACTTGGAGCGCCTCGGTAGTGGCGAGCTTGCTGATCTTGCTAGGTTGCTAGGGGTTGAGCCTGGGGAGGGCTTGGATGTTGTTCGTAGGGCTATGGCTAGTGTTAATCGCTTGTGGAGCAGGCGCTGCATAAGGCTAAGCATTGGCAAGGAGTGCATTGTTTCCTATAAGTATAGCTTGGAGCCTCGTGACTATCTTCGTAGACCAGTGCTGGCTGCTGCTCGTGGAGCGGTTGTTCGTCATTATCGTGGTGGCGGGGTTAGGCAACTAGCTATGCCTTTTGCCAAGTTCTTTAATTACCGTGAGTGTAGGGAATGCTCGAGGATTCCTAGTAATGATTTTATCGCCACGGAGAAGCTTGATGGAACCCTCATCGTTGCTTACCGAGACCCCGATACCGGGGAGTTGTTGCTGAGTACGCGTGGTAGTCTCCACCGTCCACCAGTGGCTAGGAATCCTTATGCTGAGAGATTCTTGGCCTCTGTGGAGAGGCTGGGGCTCCGATGGGAGCTAGAGGGCATAGTAAGGGAGGACTCCACGGTGATGTTCGAGCTCGTGAACACCGCCTGCCCTGCTAGTAGGTGTCTTGGCAAGGAGCTAGAGGCCCCACCAGGTGACCCAAGGTGGCGGGTCTTCTTCATAGCTGCTAGGAGGCACGATACAATGGAGATAAGCTACGAGTCTTCCTCATCAGCGTTCCCTAGGCCACGGAGAATAGAGGTGGGGAGCGTCAAGGAACTAGTTAGGATTGCTAATAGCCTCGGCGGCGAGGGCTTGGTAGTCCTCTTCCCTGGGGAGAACTATCTTGGGTTCCCTTGGTGGAACTACATGCTAAAGATGAAGAACAAGCAATACGTGTTCAAGAGCCTCCTAGGAGCAGCAGAAATAGA
This sequence comes from Pyrodictiaceae archaeon, assembly GCA_027033675.1. Classification (GTDB taxonomy): domain Archaea; phylum Thermoproteota; class Thermoprotei_A; order Sulfolobales; family Pyrodictiaceae; genus Pyrofollis. Next base: position 2,562 of record JALVKZ010000083.1, read on the forward strand.
CGAGGCTACCCGTAGGAGCATGTACCGCCGCATAGCGAGACTAGTAGCAAGTGGCAGAATAGACGACGTTGCTCCTCTCCTAGAGGGCACGGTGTTCGCCGACTTCGCTGCGAGGTACCGGGAGGAGTATCGGAGACTAGTAGAGGCATACACGGTGCTCGCCGAGAAGCTAAGAGCCCTAATAGCTAGGCATGGGGCTGAGAAGACGAGGAATTATCTCCGCCACAACCTAGCTATGAAGAGCCTAGCCGACGACATGGAGCAGATACTAGAGAACCCGGAGGCAGCGGCTTCGAGAACTGTGAGGGAGAAGCTACTAGCCAAGGGAGGCCCAGAAGCACTACTCAACGCGCTCAAGAGGTACCGGAGACGCATAGAGACAATAATTAATGAGATAAGCAGGTTCTAGGCGTTACCGATATTAGCTACCTCGATCCCGTGACACAGTTAAGCAATTCCCGTAAACGAACAACTCCTATGCCATACCTTGGCGCAACACTCAGTATGTCCTTATCCTCGCTTGCAAGCCGTGCTCGGAGCCCTAGCGCTAATGCTATATACGAGGCGTCATAAAATGTGATATTGTTCTCAATCGCTATCTTCATAGCATCTCCTACACCAAGGTCCCCGATACTGTACACTCTCATGTACCGGGTTAGAGACTTAGCTGCTGTACAGGCCTGAACGGCTTCCTCTCTACTTATTCGGTTAAGCTTCCTATGTTCCTTCCAGAAAGCATTACACACTTCATAGATAGTGAGGTCTAGGACGACAAACCCTAACTGCTTAACAACGTTTATGAGCGCTCTCCCACACGTAGCTATTAAAGGAGCATAGACACTTGCGTCAACCACGAGCACAGAAACTGTTACCTCTCTTTCCGTTCTTCATCAATTATCTCTGCAAGCTCATATGGATCTATCTTGCCTCGTAGTCTTTTTCTTAGAGCATCCAGTTGCCTCTCTATCTCATTAATCTCTGCCCTCTCTATCTCCTCTATGAGGCTCCTCCTAACGACCTCGGCGACGTTTATTCCATACTTCTCGAGCTTTTCCTTAACCCATTTAGGAACCCTCACACTAATTACAGTACTCAATCAAGTACGCACCAAGTATACGCTGTGTATACGTGGAAGGCTATAAACCCTACTAGAGACGATATCAAGCTACCATTCCTTGTTGTATTCCAGGCGTAGCCCCGTCGCATAGTCAACGAACTCAACATTCTTTATCCCCGCCCTCTCTAGCTCCTTCGCTGCCTTGGAGAGTATTGTGTTCCAGAGGGCTTGGTTTATGAAGCGGCAGAAGAAGCACGATGGGTCCGTGCCGAAGTAGTCCAGGAACACTATGAGCTTGTCACCGCTAAGCCTCAGCCTCTTAACCACGCCGCTACTCACTATGTCGAAGTCGTAGCCAGGTATCTCTACTCGGCGCAGTGCCTCCTCGGCTCTACGGAAGGTAGCTAGTATCTCTGGGCTATACTGGCTCGTAGCCCGTTCTCCCGCCTCTCTCTGCCTGCGACTAGTCTTACTCCTGAGCCACCGAAGCACCACGGACTACTCCCCCGTATCCCTAGGCGTGGATTAAGCCAAGGCATGGCCCTGGACAGGTCTAGCTTTAGCTATATGGTAGTGAAGAGAGGGTTAATAAGGTGCACCAACCACTACGGGAAGGATGAGCGAACCGGATGAAGCACTGCGAGCACATAGCTATTCCCAGGACTCAGCACTACTACTATGGCTGAGTTAGTGCATACATCCTCGCCGAGAGCTGTGGGCTTGGACGCTGAACGTGCATCTACGTACTCTCTGAGCGGTACTGGGGTCTTGCAGATCCAGGGATTATTACTGATCTCTATCCAGATATTCTTCCCTGACTCATTCCATTTAAGAGACGCTACTATACCCGGCCCAAGGAAGGCGTAGTCATTGATGATCGTCTTGTCCTCGTACCTGGCGACAAGGACTACGAAGTAGAACAATTTACCCCTAATGCTCAACACGGAGTCATTGACCAGGCTAGCGTTGAGCACGAGGTCTCTTACCAGCCCAGCCCTCTCCCCAACAACAAAGAGATTATTTTGCAACAGTAGCTTTCTAGCCTCGCCCAGGATGCGCTCAAAGAGCTTTACCGATAACACTCCCTCCGCCCTATTAAGGTATGGATAAAAGCTGATATCCCTGCCAGGTACGAGTATCGTAGCGTTGCCGTGTCCGGTGCCGCCGAGATCTCGGCTATAGAGACGCATACTCACTAGCAATAGCAGCAGGGCAGATAGTGCTACGAGAAGCTCCCTCCTAGACACTTTCTCCTCCACTCCCCTGGCTGTATGGACGGCGCCATGATACAACGAGTAGTGGTAAGCACGATTAGCGGCTCGGTTCACCCCTAGTCACTCATCGCCCAGCGGGGAAGGGGCTCTCTGGGACTGTATCGCTTTTGTGCGGGGCTCAGTCCTCACAGCCAGCTCTTCTCCCAGGGCAGTATTACTGGAGGTGATCATCAAAGGCCTTTTATTCTACTCTGCTCATGAATTAGGATTAACTGTAGATAGTGTTTTGGTGAACAAGCTTGTCACAGGAACCCGTCTTTAACCGGAAGCTGGCAATGGTTGCTGGCGTGCAGGCTTTGAGCGCCATGGTTGCACTGACGGGGCGCCTCATAGAGGCTAGCTCTCCTGCCGTGTTTGGTAGGTTTGCCCTGGGGCTTGCCTACTTCCTACTACTGGTCGCTAGCTTAGGCTTTGTTTTCTCCGGCGCAGTACTAGCTGGGCAGGCGAGACAGCTGGGAAA
>JALVKZ010000084.1 GCA_027033675.1 Pyrodictiaceae archaeon
GTGGCGCCGAGCGATGTGGAGGCCTATATTATTCTTAGCAGGCATAGTGGCGGGAAGCCCTCGCTAACTGTCCACTATACTGGTAATCCTGGCCCAAGGGCAGAGCATGGGGGGAGACCCTGGGAGCTATCCCATACGTGGCCGAGGCTTCATGCCGCATTGATCAGGACTTACCGAGTAGTCGCCGAGGAGCATGGATTAACGAGGGAGTTCCAAGTGGTGCTAGAGGCTACTCACCACGGCCCTACGTCTCTGCGGAAGCCACTAGTGTTCATCGAGATTGGTAGCTCGGAGAAAGAATGGGGCCGAAGAGACGCCCATCGTGCCATGGCCGAGACTGTTTACCGAGTACTGAGCAGTAACTGGGTCAGTACGGAGTGCTCTAGGATAGCTATAGGGGTCGGGGATACGCACTACCCCTCCACGCACACGCGTGGCGTGCTTGAGAAGAAGTATTGTTACACGCACATATTCTCTAAGTATGTGCTCAAGAACCTTAACGAGGAGCTATTGGAGCAGGCAAGGACTAAGAGCAAGGACCCCGTGGACTCCGTGCTCTATGCAAAGATACCGGGAGCTATTAAGCGTCTTGTACGCTCATATGCCGAGAAAAAGGGCCTCTATAGCGGAAAAGTATAGATGGAGCTAGGCTAGGCCCTCTGCTCCGCGCATTCTTGCTAGGCGGCGCTTCATAGTCTTTAGCCTTATTACCTCTTCCCTCATACGGTCATCGAGTACTAGCTTGATGTACTTTATGCTCTGCTCGTAGCCAGGTATGATGCTGTAGTCGAGCGCATTTAGTAGTCTCTGTGTATCCTTTAGTTCTTGAAGGAGTCTACGAATAGCTGCCTCGGTCTCAACCACCTTTAAGAAGCTTTCAAGAACCTCTGCTAGCTTGTTCCTAGCCTCGAGTAGGTCTGGTGTAAGCCTCGTAGCCGTTATGGGTGCACCAGGTATGGTCTCCTTCATAAGAGTAAATGAGGGAGCTTTTATCGCGAACAGTATTCTAACGCCCTGGGCAACAGACAGCTCTGGGGGAATAGCCTCTATGAGAGGCTTTACATTCTCTAGTCCTCCGCTCGAGACCAAGGCTCTGAAGAAGCTCTGGTAAGCGTCCATGAGCTTACGCGCTGCCTCTTCGTATGCCTTCCTGTACTCTACGGCGAGTTGGCGTACGTAGAGCAGGATTACGTCTCTTTTCTCCTCTATGACCTTTCTTATTCTCTTCATTGTCTGGAGTTCTCTTCTAAGCCTTATTAGGTTAATCTTCGTCGGCAATACTCTTTGTCCGCCGAACATTAGCGACATTTTTGGCCTACCTCACAAACATTTAGCTAAGGGTACGAGAAAATCAAAGAGGTGGTTAGGAGGTTACTGTTGCTGCTGTGCTTTCTTGCGGTACTTGGGGTGATACTTTCTTATGTACTCGTCCTTTATCTTGTAGAGTTCTGTCTCAGGTAGTATTGCTAGTATTTCCCAGGCTAGGTCTAGTGTCTCTTCTATGCTACGGTTCTCGAAGAAGCCTTGGCTTAGGAATCTCTGCTCGAATGCCTCGCCGAATCTTAGGTACTTCCTGTCTATCTCGGAGAGACTTTCCTCGCCTACTATTGCTGCGAGGCTTCTTAGCTCTACTGCACGGCTATAGGCTGCGTATAGCTGGTCCGAGACGTTGGCGTGGTCTTCACGTGTCTTTCCTGGGCCTATACCCTCTTTCATTA
>JALVKZ010000085.1 GCA_027033675.1 Pyrodictiaceae archaeon
AAGACTCTAGGAGAGGCTCTGCATCAGGATCTATTGAAACCGTTACCCTTCTATTTCTCCTAAGAGCGGCTTGGATGTCTCCATAGCGTATGAAGGGCCCTAGTCCCTTGAACTCTAAGCGAGGAATACCCTCTGCCATAGAGTCCACCTCCCCGGGGGGCTATGTGCTGCTTAGTAAGTCTGTGAGTTCTCTTAGCCTAGCGATTACGGAGCGCACCTCGTCCCTGCCAATAACTAGTGGTCCGTAATGAGGAGCTATTATCTCGACATCTAGCTTGCTTACTCTCTCTGTCCACGCTCTTAGTTTATTAATGTTAACTAGGTGCATCACATATGGGGCAACGGTCTTCAAGTACTCCTCTAGATCGCTTACAAAGGGAGCCCATAGTCCGGGAGGAGTGATGGAGCCTAGTGTAACTCCTGCAAATAGCACCTTTGACACGGGATCGTAGAGCGCAATGTTGTGTGCCGCGTTAGCCGCCCCCTCTAGTACTAGTAGCTTTGTACGCCCTGTACTAGTCTCCGACTCACGTAGTGGCAGTGTCTTTATGTTGGCGCTTATTTGGCGAACTGCAGAGTTTAGTAAGCTGGCATGATAAGGTGGTGCATGAATATAGACCCTGGGATTATGAGATAATATAGTCTCAACACCGGCTATTAGGTCTGACTCAACATGTGTTAGGACTATATGTCTGAGATTCTCAAGCCCCTCAAGAAGCTCCTCTATGTGTACTATGTGCCTCTCCTCGAGAGCAGCAGGATTTACCAACACGGCCTCTCTTCGATCAACAACCATGAAGCTATTAGACAATAATCCGCCGCAAGCAGCGCAGCCCTTCACCGAGACCCAGTATACTCTATGATCCCCGCTACTCGTTATCTCTAGTGGTGCATAGACCACTGTCTCCCTGCCACCGTAGAGAGCCCAGGCCTTTACATTGACCCTCTTAGCCAGGGGGAAATTCGCGTAAAGAACATCGTCTCCGTGTAGACGCCGACCAGGAAGCTCCGCGTAGAGACCAGTAACCTTGCTTTCCCTCAAAACTAGCCGGAGCGTAAACGGCTCACGCTCATCCAGGCTCTCAACCTCAACTAGGTAATGATCTGGCCCTAGAGCTGAGAGAACCCTTAGAGCTGACTCAAGAACGACGTTAAATACCGGGATAAAGGAGTCATAATAGACAAGCGTTGTGAGTAGTGGTGGTGACCTCTCGAGGGCTGCAAGCCTGTTATCTTCATCGTTTATATCTGTTGATGGATAAGCGCTCTCGAGACGTGTCCTCACGAGATTCGCTAGCTCGTTCCCAAAGGTATCGATTATTCTCTCTACTCGGCCTACACCCTGGCAAGTAACTGTAACCGTCGTCTGTACTCCTTGCCGGGCAGCAGTAATGTCTATGAACATCATATCGGTATCGCTATAGAGCACAGCTGCGGTACTATTCCCGGTCTCGTATATATCCATTAATAATTGTATCTTCTCGGTGCCACGTCTACCCTTAGGAACAACTACTGTCACATAGTTGCTTCCAACCTCGTCCACGACGGAGACACGGCGAAGCATATCCTGTAGCGAGCCGAGTAGCCGCCGAGCCTCCGCAGGGCTAAGGGAGAGAATGAACTGTTTCCTCATATCTACAACCTTCCCCCGAGCACAGATTCTCGCAAAATACGAGTATTTTTATACTACACGGAGGAGAACAAGCTCCTAAGCTGTATCGTTGCAAAAATTTGTGCTTTTAGGAGGCCTGCTCCATGCTCTGTAGCACACAAGCTAAAAACACAGGAAACGATAGCCAAGCCTCCCGGGAATACATTGTTTTCGCCCTAGTAAGCAGAGCGGAGGCGCCCAGTCATGGCCTATACCCTAAAGGATATAGCGTGGCTAGTTAAGAAGCTCGAAGAAGAAGGCATACGCGGGGTAATAATTGGAAGCACTGTTATTGACCTAGAGCTTCGCCGCAAATCCTTCGAGGACGATATAGACTTCTTTGTCCTCGAGCCAAGCCCCCTAATAGAGGAGGATAGGTATAGGGAGATAGCGTATCGCAATAACTGGCAGATGAGCTACACGGCCCTGGGCACACCTAAGTTCGTCATAAGGCTTCCCAGCGGCGAGGAGGTCATAATAGAGTTCTACGAGAACATTCACGACTTCTACGTCCCTCTTGAGGTAATAGAGAATGCGCCCGCGAAGCGAATCAGTGGTACTAGCGTCCGAGTCATAAGGCCCGAGGACTATATAGTATTAAAGGCGAAGGCTGCCCGTGAACCCGACATAGAGGATCTAAGAATAGTCAAAGAGTACATAGATTCAGGAAAGCTGCGCATAGACGAGAGAATAATCAAGAGAGACATAGAACTATTACCAGAGGAGGACAAGAAATTCGTTATCCACAAGCTACGCGAGCTAGGATTCCGCATCTAGCAACCCGGGAGGATCCCTGCAGGGTTATGGGCTCAGGGCTAGCACGCCACTCTTAGCCAGGCTTCCATTTTTGTTTAAGTATCTAGGCTAGTGGCTGATAAGACCTGGTGCCTAGGCTTGAACGGGTTCTACGAATATTATTTATCCTGGGAGGAGCCAGCGCGCCGAGCTTATTTATCCGGTCTATCACTAGGGCTCCCAGCTAGCTATGCGGCGAGCAGCCTTGTACTCGTATGTGGTATGGGGGGGAGCGGTGCCGCTGGTGACTACTTAGCAGTACTCGCTGCTAGGTATGGTGGCTCAGTAATAGCTTCGCTTAAGGAGGCGGAGCCTCCGCACTGGGTTAGTCGTGGTGCCCTAGTCTACGCTGTTAGCTTTTCTGGCAACACGAGAGAGACACTCAACTGTGCAAGAAGGAGCTATGAGCTAGGCGGCCACGTCGTAGCCATTACGACTGGCGGCAAGCTAGCGGCGTGGGCACGGGAGAGAAACCTCCCAGTAGCAATAGTTGAGCAAGCCCCTGCGCCCCGTGCTGGTTGGCCGCAGCTCTTCTACACACTGCTAGGTAGCCTAGTAGGCAACGGCTTACTCAACACGCCAGGGCCCCATATCGAGGAGTCTCTCCGCCTCCTCAGTGAGCGCAAGGAAGCCGAGAACCAAGCCTCTGAGACAGCCTCGTGGCTCAAGGCTGTGCAGAGCAACCTAGTAGTGCTGGCACCAGCTCCCTACCACCCAGTAGCCGTGAGGACGAGGAGCGAGCTAGCAGAAAACGCGAAGACAGCGAGCGATGCCTCACAGGTACCAGAATCGGGTCATAACATACTGGAGGGTTGGAGCAACGAGGCCCGATACAGCTTCCTAGTGATAGACCCCCTTGAGGAGCCTTGGAGCAAGCTACTAGAGGAGTTCATGGGCCTAGCGAGGCCAGCCGACTTCTACGTAGAGAAGCTGCGAGGCACAAATATGGTAGCGAAGATGGTGTGGGGCACATGGATAGCCGGGCTAGCCTCAGTAAAGCTCGCCGAGATGAAGGGCTACGAGGCAGAGAAACTCACGGCAGTCAAGTTATTCCGTTCAATAGTCGAGAAGACCACAGAATGGGGAGCATAGAGTCCCCAGCTTCTCAATAAATTCTTCGCAGAGGGTATAAGGGGGCAAGGCTTAATAAAGTAGCAACATCTCCTCCGCCTCGTTGGAGGAGGAGAAGAATGCCCAGCGAGTACCTCTCAAAGGTAAGGGATCTCATAAAGCCAAAGCTACAGGAGAAGGGCCTCAAGGCGCTCTTAGTAGGCTCAACGCTCAAGCTGGTAAAAGACGGAGACACAGTGATGAATATTAGCGATAAGGGAGAGATAGTTGAGCTGAGCTTTAAGGGCAAGAAGTATACCTATGATAAGTGGTACACGAAGCCAGAGCACCTAGCGAAGACGATAACAGTTACCCTCGATGCACAGCTCTAGGCAACGAAACAATAAGACGCTATTATATCGTAGCCCTTATCACCATTTTTGAGAAAAAGATAGGAATTCCTCTAATCCCTTTCGAGAATTTCAGCTTGTTCCTTTTCAGACATAGTCCTTACCAAGCGAGAGCGATCTAGGTAAGCAATAGACCGCTCTGGTCTTGCCACTTCGCCTCCGAATGCTACTTATTAGGGCTAAGAGCCTATAATTTACCAAGAAATCATGGGTGCTACATAAGCCTTGACCTTACCTCCCGTTATCTTTGCTGAGAGCGGGCTAGGAACCAGGATCTATATTGTTGATGCATCGCCTTGGCTCCTCGATATAGACTTTATAAAAACGTACTTGGTCAAGGATAGGCTAGCGTGTGCCCTAATAGACTCGGGGCCGAGTAACGCTGCTAGCCAGGTAGCCGGGATGGTGACGAGCCTCTGCCGCAGCACAAACAAGGTCTACATAGTACTTACCCATATTCACCTAGATCATGGCGGTGGCGCGGCAAGGCTAGCCGAGTACCTGGCTCAGCGGGGCTTTAGTGTCGAGACACTTGTTCACCCCAGGGGGGAGCGTCATCTAAGAGACCCCACGAAGCTATGGGCGGCGTCGCAGCAAGTCCTCGGTGAGCGCGCCCAGGAATTCGGCGAACCAGTACCCTATACCATGTATGGTCTTCGCTCGACAAGCGATGGAGAACAAGTAGAGCTTGGGGAAGCGGTGCTAGAGATAATTCACACCCCGGGCCACGCTAGTCACCACCAGAGCATAGCGCTAGAGCTACCAGTTGGCACGATAATGTTCACAGGAGATTCGGCAGGGATATATGATCCTCTAAGTGGTGGACTCGTACCGACAACGCCGCCGCCTTTTAGGCTAGAGCCTTTCCTCCAGAGCCTTGAGAAAATGAAGAAATATAGCCCAGAATGGATTGCGCCAACACATCTGGGCCCAGGTCCTGGTGCTCTCTTAGAGAAGCACGAGGAACAAGTAAGACTATGGGTCAAGATAATAGGCGACGAGCCTGGCTCTGACATGGGGGAGTTGATCAAAAAGATACTAGAGGCGGACCCATTTGCCAAGCGGCTCTACGAGAACCTCTCATGGAGCAAGCAGATCAGAGGCGTCTTTATGGACAGTATCGAGGGCATAAGATTGTTCCTACAAGAGAAGAAAAAGTAGAGGAGAGAGGACATTGTTCCTAGTCTATGCCGTCTTTGCCGGGGTGGCTACCTTGATTTTTACTCCAAGTTCTTCTTGTAGCTTCTTCCACTCCTTTAGGTTGTATATGCAGCCAGGGTCGGGGGCTAAGGGGTCACCGAAGTAGGCGTAGGCTCTTGCGCGGCATCCTCCACAGATGTACTTGAACGGACACTTGCCGCAGAAGCCCTTTAGTTGCTCACGGTCCCGCAGCTTCTTGAAGAG